>NZ_QJSN01000009.1:0-98440 GCF_003217445.1 Staphylococcus sp. AtHG25
CACTCGGATGTCTGTCCGAGGACTCAATAAAGTCAAAAGAGAACTTGGTTTTGTATTAATGGCACTTAATATAAGAAAAGTAGTAGCTCAACGAGCTGAAAATAATCAAAAAATTTATAAAAAAGACAATTTCTATATTATTTCAATAGAAATTGTCTTTTTTTCACTTATCCAAGAACTTTATGTCCCGGACTCTCTTAACCAAATGATTGCTACTTTTCTATTTATCTTAACCAATTTAATACAGTAGTAATCATACTGCCAGTTGGGCCTTTTGGACCTTTATAGCTAGTCTTGTTAGTTGTCGCAGGACCAGCAATATCGAAATGGATATGTGGTGTAGATCCACTAAAATGGGTAATAAATGTGGCTGCAAAGAGTGCTTTTCCATGACCATTTGTATGATTTACTAAATCTGCAACGTCAGATTGACGTATTAATCGTTGCTCAGTTTGAGTCATAGGTAATTCAAAAGCATATTCATCCATTTCTTTAGCACTAACTCGTATTTCCTCAATCTCTTTATCTGCATTAGAGTTAAATAAAGCTGCTTTATCTTCACCTAGTGCTGCAACTGCAGCTCCTGTTAATGTAGCGAAATCTAAAATAATCTTAGGTTGAAATTGATTAGCATAGAATACAGCATCTCCTAGTACTAAACGCCCTTCCGCATCACTATTTAACATTTCAACTGTTTCACCACTCAATGCCGTCAATACATCATCAGGTTTCATTGCATTACTACTTATCATATTTTCAGCAGAAGCAATAACTCCTACAATATTGATAGGAAGTTGCAAGCGTGATATCGCATCAATCATTCCAACTACATTAGCTGCGCCACACATATCAAATTTCATAGTCTGCATACCTATCTTAGATTTAATGCTATAGCCACCTGAATCATATGTAATACCTTTTCCTACTAATACAATTGGTGCGTCTTCACTGTCACCACCATTATATGTCATAGTTATTACAACTGGAGGATTCTCCGACCCTTTACCAACAGCATGAATAAGTCCGAATCCTTCATCTAATAATTGTTTTCCATCTTTAATATCAACTTTTACTGATGTTTCATCAAAGTGTTGCGTAACCTGTTCAGCAAAATAATTAGGCGTTAGTATATTAGGTGGCATATTGCTATAGTCACGTGCAACATTAACCGATTGTCCGATTATAGCACCATTGATAAAATATCGATGTAAGTCCTCTTTATTCGTACTTATGTTTAACTCTAATTGATAGGGTGCAGATTTATCAGATTTATAGTTGTCAAAACTGTAAACTGCCTGTTCACTTTGTAGTCCCATAACCTCTGCGACTTTGGCTTGCTCCATTTTCTTTGAAATCAATGTATCGAATAATACATCTGCTTCAGTTACACGTTCTTCTTTTAAAAATTGAAATAAATTGCCGAAAGCTCTCAATAGCGCACCATAATCAAGCGTCTTTAAATTTCCTAATCCAACAGTAATAAGTCGTTTTGATGAGTCTTTTAAAGGTAACAAAGTTGAAGATATTTTACCTAATTGACTGCTAATTAAATGATGATGACGGTATGTATCAATTTGTTTTGTTATATCTTCATTATTGTAATTAATATAACCAAGTTGATTGATGTGATCAGGCAACCCTATAATAAATACTTCTGAATTTAAAACTGTATTACTTATATTGAAATTAACCATAACCTCTACACTTCCTTTTTATATCATATAAAAGAAGGAGTGGAACAGAATTCACAATGAATTCGTTGTTCCACCCCCATAAGGATGACTAGAAATGAGAAAAGCTTGATTTATGCGCTTTTTCAGTTCAGTCAGCTACTGCGAATTGGCATTGTAGCTTTAAATTAGTATTTATTTTCAAAATCATATTAGATAATTTATATGAGAAACTTAGAATTTACCTTTTTTGAATGCTAAGCCTACGCCACCGATTTTGAATACTGCACGAGTATCGATAACTTTTTTCATGAATGCAGCTTTTTTACCAGTAATGTCTCTACCGTATACGATACCAACACCATCATGTGCACCTAATGAACATACAGTACCACGATCAACATATTCAAAGTCTGTAGCTGCTTGACCGTTTAAGATGTTTTTAATGCTTTTCGCAACGTGTTCACCTTGTTGCATTGCAATTTGTGCTGTAGTTGGTAATGGACGTTCTTCACCAGCTGGGATGAATGCTGAAACGTCACCAATAACAAAGATATCATCATGACCTTCAATAGTTAAATCTTGTTTAGTCACGATACGACCACGTTTAACACCTTCAAATGATTCTTCCATTAATTTACTACCACGAACACCAGCAGCCCAGATTGCTGTGCCAGCTTCTAATTGTTGTTCTTGATCATTAATTTTAACTACGAAACCTTTTTCGTTACAAGCAACGATTGGAGTAGCAATTTTGAATTCAACACCACGGTCTTCTAAGTAGTTAACTGCGTAATTAACTAATTCATCAGAGAACATTGGTAACATTTTTGGTGCAGCTTCAACACAAGTTACTCTAACTTTGTTTTGATCAACACCGTATTTATTACATAATTCAGGAATTCTTTCAGTTAATTCACCTAAGAATTCGATACCTGTAAATCCTGCACCACCAACTAAGATAGCTAAGTCTTTATCATCTTTTTCTTTAGAAGCTGCATAGTTTGCAAATTTATCTTCGATGTGACGAGATAATTTACGTGCAGTTTCAATATTTTCAATTTGGAATGCATAGTCTTTCATACCATTAATTCCAAATGTTTCACTTTCGAAACCTAATGCTACTACTAAAATGTCGTAATCATAGATACCGTGATTTGTTTCTACTTTTTTAGCGTTACGGTCGATTTTAGTTACTTCTGCATTGATAAATTTAACTTTATCTTCTTTAATTACACTTTCAATTGGGTAAATTAAATCTTCATAGTTTAATGTACCAGCTGAAGCTTCATGTAACCAAGTTGCTTCGTAGTGATATTTATTTTTGTTAATTAATGTAATATCCGCTTCGTCAGCAGAAAGTTCTTTTTGTAATTTAGTTACTGTTTGTAAACCCGCATAACCTGCACCTAAAACAAGTACTTTTTTACGATCTTGTGCCATTTCATTCACCTAAGCTTTCATAATTATTTTCTTAAATGTAGAAAAAGGCTACAAATTTCAGAACATAACAAAGTTCAGATGTAACAATATATTTTACCTTAATATATGTTTATCTGATTCATTTAAAAGACTTTGCACTTAACCTATTGTTCATCCCCATTTATAGTCTTAGTCAACACTTTCATTTTCAGTTCGATTTTATGAACTTTAGTTCACAAAAAAGACAAAGTTCAATCCATCTTCAATTTTATAGCTTTTATAGTTCATTTTCAAGCAACAACAAGACTATTATTAAAATAATCATATTATCCTGAAAATTACTGTCTTAAAGGATTACTCTTAGTGATAAATTACTTGCAATTATATTAGCATTCTTCCGGATTTCCAGCTACTTTAGCAGTTCTAAATGAACTACCACAACTACATGAAGCGATTGCGTTAGGGTTATCAATTTGGAATCCTCCACCCATTAAAGATTGTTTGAAATCAATTGTCGTACCATTTAATACAGGCATATCATATTTGTCTACTAATACTTTTAATCCATAAAATTCAAGTACTTCATCATTTTCTCCTGGTTGTTCTTCAGCTGACATACCATATGTCAGACCTGTACAGCCACCACCGTTTACTTTAATCTTTAAATATCCATCTTCCATGTCATTACTTTTCAACATATCTTTTACTTCATAAGCTGCTGCTTCAGTTAATGTTACAGTTGACATAAACCATTCCTCCTATAATAAGTTAGTAAAGTCATTCTCTTCTATATGTTTATAAATATTATTTAATAACTCATCTGGTGTATCACCTTCAACAGTATCACCATCTACCAATGCATACAACCCACATGAACATACGCCACAATTATTTAAACATCCGTATTCTAATACATCCACATCAGGATCATTCTCAAGCTTATCGTAAACGTAGTCTCCGCCTTTTGCCATATTTGAAATGCAAAATTCGACTAATGGAAACATACTTCACCTTCTTCTTCATTTTTTTAATTATATTATTATAACAAATCTTGATTTGACCTGCATTGTCTTCGCTCATCATTTTTATATTATTTAGAACAACAATACACACCTATATCTTTAGCTTAGTTTCGTTACCACACATTTCATTGTAGTCATTTTGAAAAAAAGATATAATAGCCATATACATATATCATACACTTTATTGTTAGGGGCAATAAATGTGGTGGATAAACTACTTTGATTGTTTGAAATTTTTAAATAAAAGTTTAAATAATTTACTAAAGTTTGCTTAATTCAAAGGGTATTAGTCAAAATCATTTCGGAATAACAAATTTTTATAAAGGGGTATAACAGATGAAAAATTTAGTATTACTTGGTGGCGGCTATGGTAATATGCGTATCATGTCGCGTATCTTACCTGATGCATTACCAAAAAATTATACTTTAACGTTAATTGATCGTATGCCATTCCATGGCTTGAAACCAGAATTTTATGCTTTAGCTGCGGGTACTAAGTCTGATAGTGATGTTCGTATGAACTTTCCTGATTCAGAACGCATTAATACAATTTATGGAGAAATTAATGATATTGATTTAGATGCTCAAATCGTATCTGTTGGTAATACAAAAGTAGATTATGATGAATTAGTTATTGGCTTAGGTTGTGAAGATAAATATCATAATGTTCCTGGTGCTGAAGAATACACGCATAGTATTCAAACACTCTCCAAGGCGCGCGAAACATTTCATAGTATTAGTGAATTACCTAGTGGCGCTAGTGTAGGTATTGTTGGTGCTGGCTTAAGCGGCATAGAGTTAGCAAGTGAGCTTCGTGAAAGTCGTGAAGATTTAGAAGTCATACTTTATGACCGTGGTGAGCGAATTTTAAGGAATTTCCCTGAAAAATTAAGCAATTATATCGCTAAATGGTTCCGTGAAAACAATGTTAAAGTAGTTCCTAATTCTTTAATTGATAAAGTGGAACCAGGAAAAATTTATAATAGTGGTACACCAGAAAATGTCGATTTAGTTGTCTGGACTGCTGGAATTCAACCTGTTGAAGTTGTAAGACATTTACCGATTGATATCAATCGAAGTGGACGTGTCATCATCAATCAATATCATCAAGTGCCAACATACCTTAATGTATTTATAGTCGGAGATTGTGCTGATTTACCTCATGCACCAAGTGCACAATTAGCTGAAGTTCAAGGTGATCAAATCACTGATGTACTTAAGAAACAATGGAATAATGAACCATTACCAGATAAAATGCCTGAATTAAAAGTACAAGGTTTCCTTGGTTCTCTTGGCGAGAAAAAAGGCTTTGCCTATATTATGGACCGTACAGTTACCGGACGTCTTGCTCATATACTTAAATCGGGCGTCCTATGGTTATATAAATATCATAATGGTTAATATTAAAATAAGGGGTAGGATAGAATTCATGATGAATTCTATCCTACCCCGACCTCTTTTTCTCAAGAATTATACTTTAAATTAATTTGCAAAATGTTTATCTACAAAGTTTGTAATTTGCTTTGTTTGAATGTAACCATCTGCTACATACTCATCATTCATTGTAATTAAAGGATAAAATAATTCATCTTCCTCAATTTGTTCAATATACTGTTGGTCATGATCACTTAGATTATCTGTTTGATTTTGAAAATCAATGTATGTGTATTTAAATTGAATGTCTGGATACTTTCTTTCTAATAAAGGTTTAATCCATTCAAATGTATTAATAGATGTTGGTGCATTGACGCAACTTGCACATACGACATCAGCGCCATATACTACCACGCTTACTTTAGTCATACTCAAATCCCCCGTTTTGTTTTATAGATTTTTCTTTCTTTATCTATTATAATAAATTAATAATGAATTTATGAAGTAATTTACTTGAAAGGAGACATATCTCATGCCTACTGAGAATGCAACAATGTTTGATCAAGTAGCTGAAGTCATTGAACGTTTACGTCCATTTTTATTACGTGATGGTGGAGACTGTACATTAGTAGATGTAGAAGATGGTATCGTGAAATTACAATTACACGGAGCTTGTGGTACTTGTCCTAGCTCAACAATCACATTAAAAGCCGGCATTGAACGTGCATTACACGAAGAAGTTCCAGGCGTTATTGAAGTTGAACAAGTATTCTAAGCGTCTGACATATATGATATATATTCAATAAAGCACCAACGCGCAGAGTCCTTAAACTCTAAGCGTTGGTGCTTTTGTTAATTATTGGTGTTCATGTTGTTTATTATGATCTTTGTTATGCGGGTTTTTGTCATCATTCATATGTTGAACAATATGTTGGTTCATGTGAGCCCAACCTTTCCAACCTACGTGAACGACATCACTAAGAACATATTTCTCATAATCTTTATCTGACATATCATACACCTTACCACCATGTGCTACTACAGTTTGATGTATTTTTTTATAGACTGGTTCTCTTGTTGAGCGTTCAATACCTAAGTAATCATACCATTTACCATTCACAGGTAAAATAACATATTGTACGTCTGCACCTGCATTATGCATTGTATCTACTAACAATGATAAATCATTAAATTCTGGAGAGTTCATTTTAAACTCATATTTACGATGATTCATTGGCTTTTTATGCATAAGTTTTTCCCAATATTCATTACGTATTCCATAATTATTTGATGATGAGCGTTTCGCACCTAATGTCACAGCTTTATCTTGCATTTCCTGCCATGATACATTTGGCTCAGTCACAGGTTTCACATGTGATAATGGCGACTTATCTAATGAGAAGTAAGTTTTAATCGCTTCAATTTTTAATAACTGATTCTCTTTAAAGCGAGAAACATAGTTAGCATCTACTTCACCGTGATTATTTACGACGTCTTTCAAGAATTCTTTATTCGACGCACTTTTAAATTGTAATAAGCGTTTGGCATATCTCTCTTTTAATTCTGAAGGCATATCTTTTTGTTGAAATAACTGATTAATTTGATTTGGTGTTGTACGTGCTGCAAAATCACGATCATTAACACCATGTGTACTAAACCATTGTGGTGAAATAATAAATGTCATCTTTTTCCCTTTTAGTTGATCGTATTGACCAGCTAATTCAATTGTATTGATTAAATCTGTATTACCACCCGTACCAATTAGAAAAATTGGTTTAGTATGTTTTCTATGATTTAGAGCAAGTGCAGGGTTAAATGGATCTAATTTATTCAGTTCACTTGACCCATATATTGGATAATATTTATCACTACTAAATAGTTTATTTTGAATGAGCGTACCTTTAAGAACTTTATCTGTTAAAGATATTCTATTATTAGCGACAGCCTTGTTTGTAACTAATCCAGTAAACCAGCTAGCAGGCATTAATACGAAGGCTAGAAATAAAATGCCGCTAATAATAATTGGTAAAAATGGTTTTAACTTCATCGTAATTCTTCTAATGCTTCAACAATTTTGTTTGGAGTTGCCCACTCATCACGATCGAAATCCATGATAGATACTTCAATGCCTAATCTGTTTTGAATCTCAAGTAATAAACCTACCGTTTGGAATGAATCGATGATACCCTCTTCGAAGATTTCAACATCAGGGTTCTCTTTTACAACATCATTTTCTGCCACATCAACTAATAAATCTAATACTTGTTCTTTAAATTCCATAATTTATGACTCCTTTTAAATTAATTTTCCTGAAAAGATTAAAAATCCAAATGCTACAAAATGGAAAGTAATGATAATACTCAACGCTGTAGTAAAACCATTTTGCCAACGTGGTGGATGTTTCTTTCTCCAACGTTCATAGTATCCATAACCAATAAACATTAGTCCATGGTAAATACCATAAACGATATAGAATAACTCTAAACCATGCCACACACCCATGATAAAGAAGTTTAAGAAGAATGCGAAATTAGACATCGCAAATTGACTTTTAAATGTTTTTTTACGTGACATATAGAATAATGTACGCATATAAATACAATCTCTAAACCAGAATGATAATGACATATGCCATCTATTCCAGAAGTCTTTTATATTTTTGGCTTTGAAAGGTTGGTTGAAGTTAGGCGGTGTATGAATACCGTATAAATAACTTATTGCTACAGCAAACAAGCTGTATCCTGCAAAATCAAAGAATAAATAGAAACTATAAGCATACATATATAGCCATTTATGAGTAAATCCATCTAGATTCATTAATAATGGATGAATTGCATAAACATTGATTAAATAAGCAATAATATACTTGTATAAAAATCCAAGCATAATCATGTGTATCGCTTTGGCAACCATTTCCCTATATTGTTCACTTGTAGGAACCTTTTTATCGTCTTTAACAAAACGTTTATAGCGATCAATTGGCCCTGAAGACACCGTTGGGAAGAAAGAAATGAATTGGAATAATTTCCCAACTTTGATCTCTTTAATAGATCCATCTCGAATCTCCATAATTAATTGTACACTTTTAAACGTTACATAAGAAATACCTAGGAAACCTACAAATTCTATAAGCTTGTGTTCATGGAAATGGATTTGTTGACCACCTAGCCATGAGCTTTGTAATACTTTAACAATCACTAATGGTAAAATGGATAAAATCATAACAATGACAAATTTGCTAAATGTATTACTCTTCTGTCTTGATTTATAATATCCCATGATTAATAACACTTGCCATATGAGATAAATTACAAAACTGATGAGTTGAATACTTAAATATTTATTACCGAATATATTATGTTTATCTGATGAAAAGATGATGACAATCATAATTGCAGTACTTAAACCGTTATAAATATAGCTTCGCTTACCTAAAAATCCGAGTATGATGACTGGTAAAAGTACTATAAATGCAACTAAGAAGAAGGTAAACGTGCCATATGGAATCATGCGTTAATATCCTCTGCGACTTGTTTACGATCAAGCTTTCCGTTTGACGTTAATGGTAACTGTTTCATCCAAACAAATTTTCTCGGAATCATATATTCAGGTAAGCGAGATTTTAGTTCAGATTTAATTTGTCTTGTCATTTCTAAATCATCTTTAACTTCTTCAGTCGGAACGACAGCACCGATTAAGTGTATTACTTTATTATTTTTATATACTGGAACGACAACAGTTTCTCTAACAAACTCTGATTGTCTAAGTTGCGTTTCAATTTCTTCCAATTCCATTCGGTAACCGTTAAGTTTAATTTGGAAATCAATTCTTCCTTGAATGAACCATTGTCCATCTTTCTCGATGGCTTTATCACCCGTATGATATATACGAAGTCCATCTTCAAAGTTAAATACCGCATCGGTTTTTTCTTTGTTATCTAAATACCCAAGACTAACACTATTACCTTTAATAACAAGTTCATCTTCGTCTGTTGTAAACAATGATGTGTTAGGTCTTGAAACACCAACAGGTAGCGGGTTATAAGCTTCAATAATTTCAGGTGTCAATTTAATACCTGTAACAGCTACTGTCGCTTCCGTAGGTCCATACGTGTTATAAACCACTGCACTTGGATATCTATCTAAAAGTGCTTTCGCAGTTCTATGAGGCAAGATTTCTCCACAGAAGAAGAAATGATTCAAGCTTGGATAACTTGATTCGTTAAGGTTAGGTAATAGCAAGCACATTTCCATAAATGATGGTGTAGATACCCATGCATTGATTGGTGTATTAACTAACATTTCATTGAGTAATTTAGGTTTATTGATCATTTCTTTATCTACTAAATTAAGTGTGCCACCTGATGTTAAACAAGGATAAATTGCCATGACTGATAAATCAAACGAGAATGGTGCTTGATTTAACCACTCTTGTGAACCCTCTGATTCATTAAGTGATACCATCCATTCTGCAAATTCTATTAAACTTGCATATTCGATCTGAACACCTTTAGGCGCACCTGTTGAACCAGATGTAAAAATAGTATATACAACATCCGTTAATCCCATTTGACTGTCAAATAGTGTTGGATTATCAGAATCTTGGATACTTTGAATTGTAAGTTCTTGTATATTGGAATGATTTAATTGTGTATCTGTTGTGTTAAATATAATGACCGGTTGTACTTTATTTATAATCATATTCACACGTCCACTTGGTACTGAAGTGTCAATAGGTACATAGCCACAACCTGCTTTGATAGCACCTATCATTCCTACTAACATGTAAGGTGACATATGTCCATAAACGATTAACGGCTTATGATTATCTTGTAATAGATGCGCTAATTTACTAGATTCATCCATTAATTGTTGATATGTTAATTCTTCATCTTTATGTCTAACTGCTACACGTTCAGGATTACTTTGACCGAAGTCATTTATTAAATTTATGATATCTGTCATAATTAGACTCCTTATTAAAATTCATTGTAAATGAAATTATTATGTGTATCGCCGGAACCATAAATTAGGTACAGCGCAATAAATATCGCTAAATATAAAAGTGTTAATAAATAAGGTTTAGCTTTCTCATAATATTGCATCATCTTATGATTATTCTCTTTCAATGCACTATTGCACCTCACTATCATTTCAAATATCGGAGTGAAGTATTCATCCTACTCCTGAGTTAAAACCGAATTCACGAAAACAAAACAAAATTCATTAAATATATTTTTTATATATTATACATTCATCTTATTATAATTAAAATTTGATTTTAAGGCAAATTAAATTTCCCACTTCAAACTATTGTGCTAATGATGCTAAATTAATTCTTAAAAAATTAATAAGATTTTATGCGTTAATGTTACTATCAACAACACTGCATTAGTGGCAATGACGAATTCAAATGACAATAATTATATTAGTACCAAATAGTTAGCTTAACAATTACATACGGTATAACAAAACTGTTAGTTATAATAAAAGAACCTCTATCGTTCATGGTTTAATCTTTACCTAAACGTTAGAAGTTCTTTAAAATTTATTTATTAGTAATCGGAGTCAACGGTTTTTCTCCTTTTAATATCGCAGCAATGTTATCAACACATAATTGAATCATTCGATCTCTAGTTGCTACAGAAGCACTACCTATATGCGGTAATATGACTGCTTTCTCCATTTTCAAGAGAGGGTGATTAAGTTTAATAGGTTCCTCACGTAAGACGTCTAAACCACATCCACCAATTTCATGATTGTTCAATGCATCAATTAGAGCATCCTCGTCTACAATAGCACCGCGGCCGATATTAATGAGGATTGCATCGTTTTTCATTTTTGAAAACGCATCTTTATTAAACTTATTCTCTGTTTCAGGTGTCAATGGCGCAGTACATACGACAAAATCACTGTCTTCTAATAATGTATCAAAGGATACATAACTTGCATTAAGTTCTGATTCTGCATCTTCATGTCTTGAACGATTATGATACAAGATAGTTGTATTAAATCCTTGAAGTCGACGTGCAAAACTCTTTCCAATATCACCCATACCATAAATACCTACAGTTGAACCATGAACATCCTTACCAGATAATAAGTATGGTCCCAGCTTTTCCATTCACCATCTTGTACATATTTTTCCGCTTCAACAATACGTCGTGCCACAGTTAACATTAACGTAAACCCTAATTCGGCTGTCGTTTCCGTAAGTACTTGAGGTGTATTAGTAACGACTATACCTTTTTCTTGAGCTAGCTTAACATCAATGTTGTCAAAACCAACCGCCATATTTGCTATTACCTTTACATGTTTAGCATGTTCGAGACATGTGGCATCAATCTTTTCACTTAATGTGATGAAACATGCATCAACATCTTCTAATTCTTTCAAAAATTGCTCTCTAGGCATAGGTTCAAATGCTTCTTTCCACATTTTAACGTCGCCGAACTGTTCCAATTCCTCTATGAAACGATCTGGAATTTGACGTGTGACTAGAATTTTAACCATGTCATGCCACCCCTCTTTTTATTTTTGGGCATTTCTTTCTAATTCTGAAATTGCTACATTTAAGTCTTTAAAAGAATATGTAGGTTGTTGGTCTTTTTCTTTTAGTTCTTCATAAGTCGTTACACCAGTTTGTACATGAATTGTGTCAACACTTACATTAATACCAGACATGATATCGGTATCATACAAATCGCCAACCATTGCTACGTCTGATTTATCTAATTTCAAGATGTCTAAAGCAATATCCATAATGACTGACTCCGGTTTACCAATAAATTGTGGTGCTTGACCTGTAGATAAACTAACTACACTTGTAATCGCACCATTACCCGGTAAGAAGCCACGTTCTTTAGGAATCGATACATCAGGGTTCGTTGAAATAAATCTTGCACCCTTACGTACTGCAAGCGTTGCCACAGCTAATTTTTCGTAAGTAACGTTTTCATCTAAACCAATCGCAACATAATCAACGTTTTCATCATCTTTTACAGTTAATCCAGCTTCAGTTAAAGCTGTGCGTAAGCCACTGCCGCCAAGCATGAATACCGTAGCATCACTTTTCTCATCTGCAATATAATTTGCTGTTGCTAAGGCAGACGTTACAACTTCCTCAGGTTTCGCATCAATATTCATTTCTTTTAATTTTTGCGTTACCTCTTCAGGCGTCTTTGTAGAGTTGTTTGTAACATATAAATGCGGGATTTGATGATTGTTTAAGTAGTCAATAAATTGTGCTGCACCATCGATTTCATCTGTACCTAGATACATAGTTCCATCTAAGTCGATTAAATATCCTTTATAATTCTTCATTACTTGTTGTCTCCTTTTCCAAAAGCGGTAACTGGAACATTCTCTTTCTCAAGGAACTGAGTTACCTCTTGAATAAACTGTTCATAATAAGGCAAAGCCTCGTCAAATAATGGCTGAATCTTGCTATTATCAAGTTCTGTATAATGGTGTGCGAACTGCTTTCTAACGTCAACTGTTTCATTAACATGTTGTTGAGTAGATTTCGAAATAACACCTTCTAGTTCAAGAATATCAATGACATCTTTATAATTTCCTGGATCCCTCAAGATAAAACCATCAATAATCATATTACCTATATCCACAGATGATTCAATTAACATTTGTGCGATACGTTCAAATGCATAATGATTTCCTTTATTCGATTCATAATCTTTAATTAATTGATTTAAGTAAGTTAATTTTAAAGTAAGCTGATCTTTATCTACAAAATACATATCCTTCACCTCTTAATATGTCTATCATATCACAGTTTTGCATAGGTCTTCATTTGTCGTTATACTTAATTAAAAATACAAGATAAAAGGAGTTCTACTCTTATGATAGATATGTACTTATATGATGATGAAGAACAAAGCCAAGTACAGTTTGTAGGCTTTGTAGGTGAACATAGCCGTTATGATTTAATGCTCGTTCAAACAGATCGTCATTACGGTAAGACACTTGTGCTAAATATGCAAACAAACAAATTCGGTATTATCGGGACAGATGATATTGAAGAAGAAGGATATATCGCGCATATTCTAGGTGTGAGTCAAGAAGAAAGTGATGAAATCATTGAATATCTTAATCAAGTCATTCAATAATTACTATTTTAAAAGCTGTGAAAAAATCTCTTCTCATAGATTTCTTCACAGCTCATTTTATTAATTCTATAGTTACTCATCTTGGTGCTTAACTTCCTGAATGGTAGGTTTAATTTTAACATCATGCAATTTATCTTCAGAATCAGATAAAATAACATCCTCTTCATCATGATTTAATTGTTGTACCTCTTTGTTAGATAAATGACGTAATACAAAATAAGGACAACCGAAATTGCAATATTCTAATATATAATCTTGAATACTCGAAAAACGTTTCGAGATTTCAGCTTTTTTATTCGTATCCTTATAAAAACCTTTTAATCGTAATTGATCATATCCAAAATCCCCTACAATAAAATCATACTTATCTAATATATCTGAATATCTCGATGCAAATAATTCTTCATCAAAGCATGATCTATATTCTTCAATGATTTCAAAATATTGTTGACCTATCTTAATCATAATTTGTCACCTTTAACTCGTATAATAAAAACTTAGATTACACAATTCAATTTAAAATGTGCAACCTAAGTCTCTAAAAACTTAATCCAAACCGTTTAATTGTTCAAATTAATTTTGTTGTAATTTTTCTTCACCTAGACGGTGTTTTTCTTTAGCCGCTTCATTTACTTGTTCGTCGGCATGATAAGAACTACGTACCATTGGGCCAGCCTCACAGTGTTTGAAACCTTTGTCCATAGCTACTTTTCTTAATTTACCAAATTCTAATGGTGTATAGTATTTTTCAACTTTCAAATGCTTACGTGATGGTTGTAAATATTGACCAATTGTTAAAATGTCTACATCATTTGCACGAAGATCATCCATTGTTTCATAAATCTCTTCAATCGTTTCTCCTAAACCAACCATTAAGCTTGATTTAGTAGGAATATTTGGTTGCAATTCTTTAGAACGACGTAAGAACTCTAATGTTCTTTCATATGTTGCACGTGCACGAACTCTTGGTGTTAAACGACGTACTGTTTCGATATTATGGTTTAAGATATCAGGTTTAGAAGCCATTAATGTTTCAAGTGCTTCATAGTCACCACCCATGTCTGATGGTAAGATTTCAATTGTAGTGAATGGATTACGTTCACGTACTTTACGTACTGTTTCAGCATATACGTTAGAACCTGCATCTCTTAAGTCATCACGTGCAACTGCAGTGATAACAACGTGTTTTAAATTCATTAACTCAACTGATTCTGCAACACGTTCTGGTTCATTTAAGTCTAGTTCATTAGGTAAGCCAGTTTTAACTGCACAGAAACGACATGCTCTTGTACATACTGCACCTAAAATCATAAATGTAGCAGTACGTCTAGCACCCCAACATTCATGTATATTTGGACACTTTGCTTCTTCGCAAACAGTGTGTAAGTTCTTTTCACGCATCATCTTCTTGAGGCCAATATAGTTTTCGTTCGTGTTAAGCTTAATTTTCAACCAATCTGGTTTACGTAAGATTTCTTCATTTTTAGTAGCCATAACCACGTATACCCTCCTGTATAATCTATCTTTTCCTATTATAACGAAATTTACATTAAATTAAAACGTAATAAACCATAAATTTTAAGCTTGAATTTTATTCTATTCTATACATAAATCTATTTGTGTTATTCTATTGCAGTCTCAATAACTTATCTTTAAAGATATCTCTAAGGAACTCAGGCATAATATAATCAATCGACTTCCCTTTCAATATAGGGAAATATCTACCAAACGTATACATATCAACTGTTCCTAAAGTGTATAATTTATCATCAACTACTTCTTCACCATTAACAAAGAATCTATTTTCTGACTGGATAAAACCGCAATTATATAAAATATAGCCTCCAAATATATCTCCTCTAAAACCCAGTCCTTGAGCATGTTCATGCATATATTCTTGCTTCTGACTTTTTTCAATTACTTTTTTCAATTCACTACCTGTCAAACGTACGCGCACTAGATTAATTGGATGTGGCAACATTTTATGAATATCATATTCCGTTAGTCTATCCGCTTCAATTCCTTTTACAATTAAACCAGCATTTATGATAGTACAATCTGTATTAGTAAATTCAAATACACTTTCAGCTAATAAATAAGTCGTTTTAGTAATGACATCTGTTTTACTACTTAAGTTGATAGGATAATCAATCACCGGTTCACTCATCAATGCCTTTCCTTCTGACTCATAATCTGTTTCAACCATAGGTAATGTTTCAACCGGATAAATAATCGCTTCTTTACTAACAACATTTTTATTTTCAATAGTTAAATTAACTTCACCTAAATAATAACCATATTTACCAGCAGCTGCCATAAGTACGCCATTATTCATTTCACCCTCATCAAAATGATGGTGTGTATGACTCCCAAAAATCACATCAATTTCAGGAATCTCTTGGCATAACTTTTCATCAAAAAAGATGCCTACATGACTCATCACAATAAGTACATCATAATTACCCTGTTGATTAGCGATTTCATCTTTAATCGCTTCTAAAGGATCCGTTACAATCCAATCAAGAGCTCTGTAAAATGGTGTGAAAGGTGCTGTTGCCGCCACAAATAAAATACGTACGCCTTCAATTTCTTTAATACATGATGAGGCTATGTTATGAGGTAACTTCCCTTCCTCATCGATAACATTTGTACAAATGACGTTAAATGTCGCATTATTATATAAATTATTTAATGCTTCATGAGAGATGGTCATACCTTCATTATTACCTATCGTCGCAATATCGCACTGAGCCTCATTAAGCAAGTCGATATTCTTGCGACCTATCGTTGTTTGAGTCACTGGTGCTGATAAATCCACATGGTCGCCTATATCTAAATAGAGTGAGGGATGTTGAAGTTTTGGTCTATGTTCTGCCATATAAGATGTTATACGTGCATATTCGTTTAAATGACTATGAATATCGTTCGTGTGAAAAATGGTTAACTTCACTTAAATTCCCCCTATATTTATTTAAAGAAAAGATTTAATAATTAAGTATACACCCATTATCAACATAACCGTACGTAATAGCGTTACAACAGTTTCAGATTTAATGGAGTGGTTAACACGTACGCCAATTTGGGTGCCGATATAACTTGAAATAATAAGAACTATAGAATATGACCATGCAACATGTCCTTGTAAAATGTGACCTATAGAACTCATAACACTTGAAAAGAAAATCATCATCATGCTTGTACCAACTGCAACGTGTGGTGGAAATCTGAAAACAATTAACATTAGTGGTGTCATTAATGCGCCACCACCAATTCCGAATAGACCTGTTAAAATACCAATGAACAGTGTCGCAACAAATGCAAATAAAGGTGGTACGCTATAGTGATATGTCTTTCTTTCAGAATCAACATACGTTTTACGATATTTCTCTTTATCAAAAATCTTAAACGGTTTGATTTTATGTCTCACCATTAAAATAATTGAAACAATAATCATAAAAATACCGAAGTATAAATTGAAAGACTCTAAAGTAAGATATCTACTTAAAAACGAACCTAACAATGAACCTGGTAATAATCCAAACAAGAAGATAGAGCCATTTTTAATATCTACCTGCTTCGTCTTTAAGTAGCCTAATGATGAAGATAAGCCTGTGACGATTAGAATCACCGATGATGTTCCTATCGCTATTTGTGGTGTAATACCATGTAAAACATCGTGTGTAACGCCCAAGTATACCAGTGTTGGAACAATAATGATCCCACCACCAATACCTACTAATGACCCTAAAATAGCAGAGAAAAGGCCGATAAGCACTAATAAAATAATTGTCACTAACATTATATTTCGCCTCTTAGAATAATTTTAATTGTTGCGGAGCTAAACCTGTGTATTCAATATCTAACATATCCTGATATGTTTTAGCGTTTTGAGCAGCATGCCCACCCGAGTTATTATTAAATACGACATAAACCTTTTTAGCTTTTTGTTCTATAATTCTAACTTTATTAGCTAAATCGGTAAGCTCTTCTTTGTTGTAGTTATATAAGTATCTCACATCACGCCACTCTTGGTCTGTCATGTCTTTTTTGGTCCAGCCTTGTCTATTTCTTCCATGATAGCGTACAAAAGCCGTCTCAGTAGTAATACGATTAACTAGTGGTATTGAGCCTTCGCGCACTTGTGGCTCATCTACTACTGAATGGATAATGTGGTGCTCAGTTAAAAATGACAGCGTTTGTTCCTTAAATTGATCGTTAAACCATGATTGATGTCGAAACTCGACGCAAATCGGTACATCAGCCAATTGTTGACGAACATACAAGATATATTTGATATTTTGTGCCGTACAATCAAACCAAGGTGGAAATTGAACTAAGACCATAGCTAGTTTGTGATGATCTATAAGTGGTTGTAGCATTTGTTTGAATTGCTCGAATAATTCACTTCTTGTTTCTGCGTAATCTTTATAATCTGCATGTAGTGTAAGTGCTTGATGAATCTTCACTATAAATTCAAAACGATCAGGTGTTTCTTTAACCCATTTCATGATATTTCTTTCAGGTTGGATGGCGTAGTAAGATGCATCAAGTTCAACGATTGGAAAGTGACTAGCGTATGTTTGCAACTTATCCGATTGTCGTTCTAAATCCTCATATAAAGAATCGTGATCTCCCCATCCAGTAAGACCTATATTTATCATTTTTATCACCAGCTATATGATACCATATTCAATTTTATGATATCACTTGTTCTATATCATCTTTACATTATCTTATTATTTTCGGAAATGTTGCATTCTCATGCACACTCTATTTTTCTAAAAATCATCGAACAACCGTTAATAGTGTTTCTACTTGTTCAACAAGTCGATCCATCAATTGATTGACATGTTGTGACGTAGCTAAACGTGGCGATTGACCACTCCACATATGCGTCCATTCACGATGCCCTGTGGAAGCGGCTGTCTTTCTAATAGAATTAGTTAGTTGATTTTGTACAGGATATGGCGGTATGTTCCCTTCGTATTGTTTCATCGTCTCTACAAATTCATTGTTGATACCGCGTGCTGATTTACCACTAAATACGTCAGTGACTACTGTATCAGTCTCTTTACTATGAAGCACTGCTTGTTTAACTAATTGATTTGCGCCACTTTCTTCAGTAGTTAAGAAAGCTGTTCCCATTTGTACACCTTGTGCACCTAGTATCTGACTAGCTAATATACCACGACCATCCATAACACCACCTGCAGCAACAACTGGTATCGATACATGATCAACTATCTGTGGTATTAAACTCATTGTTCCTATGAGCGGTTCACGCTGATTGTTGGTTGTTAAAAATGACCCCCTATGTCCACCTGCTTCACTGCCTTGAGCAACTACAATATCCATACCTGCATGCTCATTTGCAATTGCCTCATCTACAGTAGTAGCTGTACCAATTAACGTAATTTTAGCACCTTTTAATTGTTCAATGATTTCTTTTGACGGGATACCAAAGGTGAAACAACATACTGGTACTCTATATTTAATCACAGTTTGAATTGCACTTTTAAATTGTTGTTCTTCAGAAATATTGACTACTGGCTCTTCAAGATTTAATGCCTTACGATAGGGTTTCAGCCAAGCATTCATATGTTCGACTTGTTCATTAGTGTATGATTGATGACTTGGTACAAACAAATTCACACCAAATGGTTGTGATGTTAATCCTTGCACTTTTTGAATTTCTTGAGCTAACTTTTTTGTAGTAAAGTAGCCCGCTCCAATACAGCCTAAACCACCTTTATTACTTACAGTTGCAACAAGTTCCGCAGTTGTACTACCAGCCATACCTGCTTGAATAATAGGATATTGAATATTTAAAGATTGCGTTAGTTGATTGTTATACCACATTTAAAATCACCTTTTCTTTATTTTAGGGTAATTACTATGCTTATTTCACTTAAATAATTATTCAAAGTATTCCCTACTCCCATTTTCAGTAAACTTTGCTAATTTTTGAAAAAATAAAAGCAAGGACTGAACTTATTTAAAGTTAGCCTTGCTTATAAAATGATGATTTTACAATAGTGCACTTGTTAAAAAGATAATTATTTAATTATGCAGACATCACATATTTATGTATTTCAAAAAGATATTTAAAATTAGGAAAGTTTCTAAATTTTGTACTTATCTAATTATTAATTTTTAAATCGAAATCAAAAATAAAAATTGCCATAAACACAAAATCATTGGTCGAAATACTAGACCGGGAAATTTACCTCTTTTATTCCATAACACTACGTCAACAATGAAATAAATGACAATTAAAAACGCTGAGATTAAAAACATAAAGCCTCCAAACCCTAACAAATTATCAGTAGTTTTGGTCAATTCTTGCGCCATCATCCATTCCTTACTATGTATAAATCTTACTTTAGCTGACCAAGCAACTATTAGAAAAGCGGCTCCAATTGAACCTGACCATGCAATTATATTAGCCGATTGCAATTCGTCTTTCATATCTTTCATTTCTTGCTTGGTAACTTTGTTAATTTTACCGTGACCAGTTTTCACAAATTCTAATTTTGTTTTGAATGGTCGTTTTACCAAATAATGACTCGATAAATAACACATCAATAAAAAAGGAAGAAGTGTTACGACAAAAACCAAGTTGTAAGTATAAATATCTTCCCCTGTAAAATGTATTAACAATTCAAGTAATGATGAATAAATTAAGAATATTCCTAAATACCAAATCTTCTTTTTCTTTTGAATTTGTCTTAGACTGACCATTGCTATAAAGATTAAGCCAATTGAACCTAAAAATATAGCAAGATATTCAATAATGATAATCAACGAATACCAATTCGCATAAAAGTCAAACATTGTAGAGTCCTCTCACAACATGTATTTTGTTAAATCAATTACTTTTTAAATATTATATAAAATTATATCATAATAAAAATAAACATTTAATATAAATAAGTGTTAACTATTTAGAGATAAAAAAGCACCAAAGCATTCACTTAGTTGGAACACTTTGGTACTTGTTATTGTTATTAAGAAAAAGTTGGTGATATAGGTTAAATTAACCGATAGAGCCTTCCATTTCGAATTTAATTAAACGGTTCATTTCTACTGCATATTCCATTGGTAATTCTTTAGTGAATGGTTCAATGAAGCCCATAACAATCATTTCTGTCGCTTCTTCTTCTGAAATACCACGGCTCATTAAGTAGAATAATTGTTCTTCTGATACTTTAGAAACTTTCGCTTCATGTTCTAATGAAATATTGTCATTGAATACTTCATTATAAGGAATAGTATCTGAAGTAGATTCGTTATCTAAAATTAAAGTATCACATTCAATATTAGAACGTGCACCTTTCGCTTTACGTCCGAAGTGAACGATACCACGATAGATAACTTTACCACCATTTTTAGAAATAGATTTAGATACGATTGTTGAAGATGTGTTTGGTGCTTTATGAATCATTTTAGCACCAGCATCTTGTACTTGACCTTTACCAGCAAAGGCGATAGATAATGTACTACCTTTCGCACCTTCACCTAAAAGAACACAGTTTGGATATTTCATCGTTAACTTAGAACCTAAGTTGCCGTCAACCCATTCCATGTTACCATTCTCATGAACAAACGTACGTTTTGTAACTAAGTTATAAACGTTGTTAGCCCAGTTTTGAATTGTAGTATAACGTACGTGTGCATCTTTATGAACGATGATTTCAACTACTGCTGAGTGTAATGAACTTGTTGTATAAACAGGTGCAGTACAACCTTCAACGTAGTTTACTGAAGCACCTTCATCAGCAATAATTAATGTACGTTCGAATTGACCCATGTTCTCAGAGTTAATACGGAAGTATGCTTGTAATGGTGTATCTAATTTAACATTCTTAGGTACATAGATGAATGAACCACCTGACCATACTGCTGAGTTTAATGCTGCGAATTTGTTATCAGCTGCTGGAACAACAGAAGCAAAGTATTCTTTAAATAGTTCTTCGTTTTCACGTAAAGCACTATCAGTATCTTTAAAGATGATACCTTTTTCTTCTAATTCTTTTTCCATATTATGATATACAACTTCTGATTCATATTGAGCAGAAACACCTGCTAAATATTTTTGTTCAGCTTCTGGAATACCTAATTTATCAAATGTACGTTTAATTTCTTCAGGCACCTCGTCCCATGAACGTTGAGTATGCTCTGAAGGTTTAACGTAGTATGTGATGTCATCAAAGTTTAATTCTGATAAATCGCCACCCCATTGAGGCATTGGCATTTTGTAGAATAATTTTAAAGCTTTTAATCTGAAGTCGAGCATCCATTCAGGCTCTTCCTTCATTTTTGAAATTTCTCTAACGATATTTTCTGTTAAACCACGTTCTGATCTGAAAATGGAAACATCCTCATCGTGGAAACCATATTTATAATCTCCAACTTCAGGTGCTTTTTTAGCCATTTCAATCACTCCTTAAATATATTTAAAACGACGTGCGTGAGATTTTTAATATTCATTATTGTCTATTGCCATTGTAACAATATGCAACCTTCATAAAAAGTCAAAAGTGTAAAAAGTTAAAGTTGGACTTTAGAAATTGCTATCTATCATCACTATAAAGTTTCACATACGACTAAAGTTTACTCTTCTGTCGTACCTTCTGCTTTACCTTCCTTTTCAACTGTTCCTTTTTCAAGTGCTTTCCAGGCTAATGTTGCACACTTGATGCGTGCTGGGAATTGAGATACACCTTGTAGTGCTTCAATATCTCCCATTTCTTCAGTGATTTCATAGTCTTCACCAAGCATCATCTTAGTAAATTCTTGACTCATTTGCATTGCTTCACCTAGAGAATGACCTTTTACAGCTTCAGTCATCATAGATGCACTAGACATCGAAATAGAACAACCTTCTCCTTCGAATTTAGCATCATTAATAATGCCATTTTCAATATCAAACGTTAATCTGATACGGTCACCACAAGTAGGATTGTTCATGTCTACAGTCATTGAGCCATTGTCCAAAACGCCTTTATTTCTAGGATTCTTATAATGATCCATAATTACAGATCGATAAAGTTGATCTAAATTATTAAAATTCATAAGAGAAAAACTCCTTCGTTTGTTTCAATGCTTCAACAAGTTGGTCTACATCTTCTTTAGTATTGTATACATAGAAGCTTGCACGTGCAGTAGATGATACATTCAACCATTTCATTAACGGTTGTGCACAATGGTGTCCAGCTCTTACAGCAACACCTTCTGTATCTACTGCTGTAGCAACATCATGTGGATGGATATCAGCCAAATTAAATGTGATAACACCGGCACGACGTTCTTTTGGAGGACCATAAATTTCAAGTCCTTCAATAGATGACATTTGTTCATAGGCGTATTCTGTTAATGCTTTTTCATGTTCATGAATAGCATCAAAGCCTAATTTCTCAATGTAGCGAATGGCTTCACCTAAGCCAATTGCTTGAGCGATAATAGGTGTACCAGCTTCAAATTTAGTAGGTAAATCTGCCCATGTAGCGTCATATTTACTTACAAAGTCGATCATATCTCCACCAAATTCAACTGGTTCCATTTCTTTTAATAAATCACGTTTACCATATAACACACCGATGCCAGTAGGTCCTAACATTTTATGACCACTGAAACTGAAGAAATCAGCGTCTAAATCTTGAACGTCTATTTTCATGTGAGGTGCTGATTGTGCACCATCGACACTAATAATTGCACCATGCTCATGGGCAACTTTAGCAATTTCTTTGACATCATTAATTGTACCTAACACATTAGACACATGTGCTATTGCTACAATTTTAGTATTATCATTTATTGTCGCTTTAACATCCTCAAGTCTTAATTCACCCTCATCTGTCATTGGAATGAATTTTAATGAGGCATTTTTACGTTTAGCTAATTGTTGCCATGGAACAATATTGGCATGGTGTTCCATTTCAGTAACAACTATTTCGTCGCCTTCTTCAACATTGGCATCTCCGTAACTGCGCGCAACAATATTGATTGCTGCAGTTGTTCCTCTAGTAAAGATGACTTCTTCAAAGTATTTAGCGTTAATGAAACGTCTTACAGTCTCACGAGCACCTTCGTATCCGTCAGTAGCAAGTGAACCAAGTGTATGAACACCACGGTGTACATTTGAATTATAACGTTTATAATAATCATCCAATACGTTCAACACTTGAACAGGTGTTTGACTGGTAGCTGTAGAATCCAGGTATGCTAATCTTTTTCCATTAACTTTTTGATCTAATATTGGAAAATCTTTAATGATTTCCTCAACATTTAATGAAGTTTCGGCCACTTTTTTCACGACCTTTCTAATATTAAAAATCTCTTTTAGATTTATATGTTTATTTATTTACTTTAAGTTCAATTACTTCTCTCAATTGACGTTTAACGTCTTCAATTGGTAATTCACGCACTACAGGATCTAAGAAACCATGAATTACTAATCGTTCAGCTTCTTTTTGAGAAATACCACGACTCATTAAGTAGTAAAGTTGCTCAGGGTCAACTCGGCCAACAGACGCTGCGTGTCCTGCTTCTACATCATCTTCATCAATTAATAAGATTGGATTGGCATCGCCTCTTGCATTCTCAGAAAGCATTAAGACACGTGACTCTTGGTTAGCGATAGATTTTGTACCACCATGTTTAATATATCCAATACCATTAAATACAGATGATGCATTTTCACGCATAACACCGTGTTTTAAGATGTAACCATTAGTTTCTTTACCGTATTGAACAATTTTAGATGTTAAGTTGATTTTTTGGTCACCTGTACCGACAACAACTGATTTAAGTTCACTTGTTGAACGGTCACCAATTAAATTAGTTGTATTATCAATGATTTGATTACCTTCATTCATTAGACCTAATGCCCAATTGATTGATGCATCTGCAACAGTAGTACCACGACGAATGATATGACCAGTAAATCCTTTATCTAAATAGTCAACTGAGCCATAAGTGATATTTGAATTAGCACCGGCAATAACTTCTGAAACAATATTTAATTGGTTACCTTCACCACTTGCAGTTGATAAATAGTTCTCAACATACGTTACTTCAGCGCTTTCCTCAGTAACAATAATCACGTGGTTAAAGAAACTAGCATTATCATCATCATGTAACACAACATATTGAATTGGATCTTCAACAACTACATTTTTAGGCACATAAACAAACACGCCACCATTAATTAAAGCTGTATGCAATGCAGTTAAACGATGTTCATCAACACTCACTGCATCTGTCATTAAATATTTTTGAACTAACTCCCCGTGATTAATTAAAGCTTCTGATAATCCTTCAATTATCACGCCATTTTTTTGTGCTTGATCTGATACTTGAGTATAAGCTAAAGCATTATTATGTTGAACAACTAAATTTTTAGTGTTTTCAACGTCTATAATTTTTTTAATAGCTTCTGGAAGCTCTGATAAATTACTGAAAGATTGACCTTTAACTTCATGTTGTTTAAATGAATCAAAGTCCCATTTTCTTAATTTAGTTTTATCTGGTTTTGGCATTTCTAAAGTTTCTGTTAATTTCAACGCTTTTTGACGTAACTCAGTCATCCAAGAAGGTTCATTGTGCGCTTTAGAATAATCAACAAGTTGTTCCTCAGAAATGTTTAAAGTTTCAGTTGTCATAACTCTCTTTTCCTCCTACTTGATGAAAAATTTTAGCGACTGTAGATATTTCGTATACTTAAATGATTAAGTTTATACGATGTCTAAGTCTCACATATTTAATCGTTGATATTAATGCATTGTTTCACATTAACACCATGTTTCTAGTTTCATCATTTAAAATAAACGATTGCTAGATTATTCTTTAGCACCGAATTCTTCTTTAACCCATTCATAACCTTCTTCTTCAAGACGTTTAGCTAGTTCAGGGCCTCCTGATTTAACTACTTTACCACCGTACATAACATGTACTTTGTCTGGTGTGATGTAGTTTAATAAACGTTGATAGTGTGTAATCATTAAAGCACCAAATTCTTCGCCACGCATTTCGTTGATACCTTTAGATACAACTTTTAATGCGTCAATGTCTAAACCTGAGTCGATTTCATCTAGGATGGCAAATTTTGGTTCTAACATCATTAATTGTAAGATTTCGTTACGTTTTTTCTCACCGCCAGAGAAACCTTCATTTAAGTAACGTTGTGCCATATCTTTATCGATATCTAAGAAATCCATTTCTTTATCTAATTTTTTGATAAATTGCATTAAGTTGATTTCTTGTCCTTCTTCACGTTTCGCGTTAATAGCTGAACGCATGAAGTCAGCATTTGTCACACCAGTAATTTCTGATGGATATTGCATTGCTAAGAACAGACCAGCTTTTGCTCTTTCATCAACTTCTAATTCTAAAATATTAACGCCATCCAGTAACACTTCACCTTGAGTTACTTCGTATGATGGATGTCCCATAATCGCTGATGATAATGTTGATTTACCAGTACCATTTGGTCCCATAATTGCATGTATTTCACCTGTATTAATAGTTAAATTAACACCTTTTAAAATTTCTTTATCTTCAATAGACACATGTAGGTCTTTAATTTCTAATGTTGATGACATTTATATTCCCTCCGTAAAATATAAAGTTTTCTTAACTAGTTTATAATAATTTTAATTTGTAGTCAAAAAGACTTTGTGTACTTTAATACACTTCATTATAACGTAAATAGCCCTTAATATAAACTTATTAAAACTCTAAATTATAGTGATTATCTATCTAAAATAATTTTTATTTGATACTCAATTTTTTCTTGCAACTGATAATCAAAGGCTTATTGTTCTCAATAGAAATATTTCCGCCACAAATGTTATTAATTTAGCGCGATTTTTATAAAAATTATATTTTTACAAACTGAATATTTTATAATGATTCAAAATTCTGTTATGATGCTATTTAATTGAAAGGAGACATTCATGCAAAATTTTAAATGGATAAATATATTAAAAGGGTTTGGTATGGGAACAAGCGATTTAGTTCCTGGAATAAGTGGAGGAACCATTGCCTTACTATTAGGCATATATGATGGATTCATTTCTTCAATTAGTGGCTTATTCTCAAAACGATTTTGGCCTAGTTTAAAGTTTTTACTTCCTATTTTAATAGGTATGGCTTTAGCTGTCGGTATATTAAGTAATCTAATCAATTATTTATTAGAACATCACCAAGTAATTACAATGTTCTTCTTTACCGGTTTAATTATTGGTATCATCCCTTATTTACTAAGAACTGCGAAATTTAATAAAACGTTTAAAGCAAAACATTATAGCATTATGGTAGTAGGCATTATCATTTTAGTAGTAATTACATTAATGAATTCAAGTAATCAAAGTGCTGATACATCACTAGATTTATCATTCGGTCTTATTATTAAATATTTCTTAGCTGGTGCGTGTGCTTCAAGCGCAATGTTATTACCTGGTATTTCCGGATCGTTTATGCTACTAATATTTGGTGCTTATGGAACAATTATGTTAGCCATTGCTGATTTAGTTAAATTGAATTTCGATGGCCTACCATTATTAATTGTTGTAGGATTAGGTGTATTAGCAGGTTTTTTATTATCAAGTCGTATTATTAAATACTTCTTACATCATCATTTCTATACCACATTCGCATTAATAACTGGATTCGTTATCGGCTCCATATATGCTGTATTCCCCGGTCTTCCTCAAACTGGTATTGAGTGGACACTTTCAATCATCACTTTAATCATTGGATTTGCAGCTAGTTATTGGATTGGTCAAATTACTGATGATAATGTGTAATTAAGTTTAAAATATTATATAAATATTTATAATGAAACGGACCCATAAGGTTAATCTAATGGGCCCGTTTTTCTGATAAATTAAAATTCATTTTAAATTGAAAGCGCAAGTGCTGAGCACTTACGCTTTGTGATATAGACAAATTATTTGTTATCGTTATTACCTTTTACTTTATCGACAAGATCGTTAGCTTTATTTTTAACGTTTTCAACTGCTTCTTTGGCTTTACCAGAAGCTTTATCGTTTTGACCTTCTTTTTCTAAATCTTTATTGTCAGTTACGTTACCAACAGTTTCTTTTAAGTTACCTTTTGCTTGTTCAAATTTATCTTCAGCCATTTAAAATTCCTCCTTGATTGTCTGTATCTTTACTTATTGATTAAATACCCCTATAATCTTATCATTAAACACCTTATTCATAAATTTTATATATTATAGAATATTTTCATTCTATTGAATAATTCTTATATAATGACACTGTAACAATAAAATTAAAGGGGGTATATGATGAAATTTATTAATTTTACCGCTATGACTGAAAGTGGTTTAACTAAAAAAGTAAATCGCTTTTTAGAGGAGAACCCGTATATCGAAGTTATTAAATTTGATTATACAATGGGATCTGGTGGACAAGGCGTCGGTATATTGTATAAGGACAGAAAATCTTTCTAAATAATAGAAACTCCGTAATCAAAATGGTTACGGAGCTTCTTTCATTATTATTTCGCTGGTACAACTGTACCTTTATATTTGTCTTTAATGAAATCTTGGATTTCTTTAGATTGTAACACTTCAATTAAAGCTTTAATTTTTTTATCATCTTTATGTCCTTTTTGAACTGCGATTAAGTTAGCATAAGGGTTGTTATTTGGTTTTTCAATAGCAATTGAATCTTTTTGAGGGCTTAAACCTTGATCAATCGCATAGTTAGAGTTGATGATTGCAGCATCTACATCTTCATTTTGATAGATTTTTGGAAGATATTCTGCTGATTGTTTACTGTTGAATTTGATGTCTTTTTTGTTTTCAGTGATATCTTCGAATTTAGCATCTTCGATTTTTACACCTTTTTTAATTTTAATTAATCCTTCATCAATAAAGATTTTTAAGAAACGTCCTTGTTCAGCTGGGTTATTTGATACATAAACTGTTGCACCTTTAGGAAGGTCTTTTAAACTTTTATATTTTTTAGAGTAAACAGCCATTGGTTCTAAGTGAACTTTACCTGCGTCTTCAATTTTGTATCCTTTTTCTTTACTTTCAGTTTTTAAATAAGGTACGTGTTGGAAATAGTTAGCATCCAATTCACCTTTATCTAATAATTTGTTTGGCGTAGTGTAATCATTAATTGCTTTAATTTCTAAGTCATAGCCTTTCTTTTTAAGTAAAGGTTTAGCCTTTTCAAGAATTTCAGCGTGAGGTGCTGGAGATGCGCCTACAACAATTTTTTTATCTTTATCCCCACTACCATTACCACAAGCTGCTAAAACGACTGTTAATGTTAATACTAAAAATAAGCTTAAAAGTTTTTTCATTGAATCATTCCTCTTTTCTTTTAGCGTTTGTCAATTTTATTTGTAATCCAATCCCCAATAAATTGAATTATAAATACGATAATTAAAATAAATACAGTTGAAACTAAAATGACATCGTTTTGGTTACGAGTGAAACCTGTTAAGTAAGCTAAGTTACCTAAACCACCTGCACCAATTACACCTGCAATTGCAGTAGAACCAACTAATGCGATTGCTGTTACAGTAATACCTGAAACTAGTGCTGGCATTGCCTCAGGTAGTAATACTTTTCGGACAACTGTCCAAGTACTAGCTCCCATTGACCAAGCCGCTTCGATAACACCTTTATCTATTTCTTTGAAGGCAATTTCTACTAATCTTGCATAGAATGGTGCTGCACCAATAACTAGAGCTGGTAAGGCACCAGTTGGACCACTTATTGTTCCAAGGATCACACTTGTAAATGGAATTAATAACAAGATTAAAATGATAAATGGAATCGCTCGGAATAAGTTAACAATAAATGAAACGATGCTATAAAAGACTCTAGCACCTTTAGAATTACTCTTAGCTGATAAGAATAATAATACTCCTAAAATCAATCCAAAAATAAATGCGAAAATAGTTGAAACTACAGTCATATATAATGTTTCATAAATGGCTTGCCATACTTCAGGCCATTGGACGTTAGGCATTGTAATCATCTCTTTAAAAATATCACCATAAGATTTATCCATGCTTAACCACCTCCACATTTACATGTTGCTGATGTAAATCTTCTTTAAATGTCTCAAACTCTGTTTCAGCAATATGCGGAATATGAACCACTAAGAACCCGACAGAACCACCACGGGTATTTTTTATGTTTGCTTCAAGAATATTTATATCAATGTTATGCGTTTTACTTATGTAAGATACAACTGGTTCAGTCGTATTATCACCATTGAAATTAAGTCTAACAATGTATGCATCTGAATCTAATGGTTCTAGATGTTTGATTGATTCTTCAAAATCATCATCCAAATCATCTTTCACAAATCGTCTTGTAACTTCATGTTGTGGATTTTCAAATACTTGCGTTACTTTACCTTGCTCAATTACACGGCCACTTTCCATAACGGCTACTTCATCACAAACACGTCTGATAACATGCATTTCATGAGTGATAATCACGATTGTAAGGTTTTCACGTTCTTTAATTTTTAACAGTAGGTCTAAAATCTCATCTGTTGTTTGTGGATCTAATGCGCTTGTAGCTTCGTCACATAAGAGGACGTCAGGTTCATTAGCCAAAGCTCTTGCAATACCCACACGTTGTTTTTGCCCACCTGATAATTCTGATGGATAAGCATTTTCTCTGCCATTTAAACCAACAAGGTCAATTAATTCTTTCGCCCTTTCATTTGCTTTGCTTTTAGAATACCCTGCAATTTCTAAAGGGAACGTGATATTTCGAAGTACTGTTCGTGACCATAATAAATTAAAGTGTTGGAATACCATACTTACTTTTTGTCGTTTTCTTCTTAATTCTGCTTTTGAAAGTTTGTTAATATTATCGCCATCTATAATAATATCGCCAGAAGTAGGTTCTTCTAAATTATTGAACATTCTGATTAACGTACTTTTACCAGCACCAGAGAATCCGATAACTCCGAAAATAGAGCCCGTTTCTATATTTAAGTTAACGTTATCAACTGCTAGTACATCTTTATCTTTAGTGTGATAACGTTTTACAACTTGATTTAACTCAATCACGTTTAGTGCCTCCTTAAAAATCATTATGTAATTAAAAAATGCTTTCTCACTTTAGCAAAGTTGAGAAAGCATTGATTCATCTTTCTCTCATCTTCTAAAGTAATCAACTTTATGTGAATTGGCACCATTTCTATAACTAGACGGTTGCCGGGCTTCATAGGGCACATCCCTCCACCTCTCTTGATAAGAATTTTCGCACTATTTAATTAATTTATATCCTACCATTGCACTATAATTTCGTCAATAATTATTTTAACTTTTCTAACAAATAAGGAACAGATTGAAAAGCATAGATTCTATCTATCTCTATATCTTTATTCATTACTATTAGAACAGGAACTGACATAATTTTGTTACGCTCACTATATTTAGGATGGTAATTCAAATCGATTTTTTTAACAGGTAATTGTAGTATTTCATTCGCAATATCTAGCATTCGCTCTGACATTTTACAAGTACCACACATCGGTGTGTATCCAAAAATTAGATGTTTTTCTTTATTAAAATTCTCACAAATATCTTCTATTTCTACAGATTTACTCATGCATGATTACTAACCTTTCAGTCGTTAAATTAGGAATTAGACGTTTCTCTTTACGAACTGTAAAGCCATGTTTACTCAATACATGCGCAAGATAATTCTTTGGGCATCTAGCTACCTCACAAAATGTTTTATCCACATAGATATGTTCACATTCGCTAAGATGACGTTTAAACCATTTTCTTATCTTTTCACCTTCGTCATCTGAGTCTGCTAGAACAAAGACTTGCTTATCATATAATGTTTCAATCATGTCATCTAATTTATCAATACTCATTGTACCATGCGTACAAATAATATTTATAGGTTCAGCGATGACTTGTTGTACTCTCTTCTTATCAGATTTGCCTTCAACAATAATAACTTTATTTAAAATTGCCATGATAATCCACCTTCTAAGTCGATAATAAACAATCAGTTACTTTTTCACAGAACGCTAATAGATTAAACATTATTTACGATTACTTAACATTTTATATCAACAAAGTATAAATTTTAAAATTTGTTGATTATTATTTACAAAAAATAGGCAAAATAAAAACTCCATGACCGCAATCAAGGAGTTTAAATTAATTATTCACCAATCATTTCTTTGTATTGATCAGCTGATAATAAATCATCTAATTGGCTTTCATCGCTAAGTTCAACTTTAACCATCCATGCTTTCTCATATGGTGATTCGTTAACAAACTCAGGACTATCTTCTAATTCTTCATTTGATTCAACAACTTTACCAGATACTGGCGCATATAATTCAGAAACAGTTTTAACTGATTCTACACTACCAAAAGTATCCCCTTCGTTGATTTCATCATCAACTTCTGGTAATTCAACGAATACGATATCACCTAATTCACCTTGTGCGTATTCAGTAATACCAATTGTTACTGTGTTGCCTTCAACTTTTACCCATTCATGTTCTTTAGAATATTTTAATTCGCTCGGTACTGCCACGAGAATCCCCTCCTAAAATTAATTACAATTTAATGATGCCATACCGTAAGTTTTCATTCAACTATTAAAACAAAAAGTTACAATAATTTATATAAATAGAATTTGTAATTTTAAACTATAGCCAAATTTCTTTGTATTGATCTTCTTTAAATCCTAATGTGATATTATCTCCAGAAATAGCTAATGGTCGTTTAACTAACATGCCATCTGAAGCTAATAAATTTAATTTTTCATCAGTTGATAAATCTTTTAATTTATCTTTTAATCCTAGTTCTCTATATTTAGCACCATGGGTATTAAATAATTTATTAACCTCTACACCTGTTTTATCGATAATTTCTTCAAACTCTTTTTTAGTTGGTGTGTGTTGTACAATATCAATTGGTTCGTAACTTACGCCATGTGTATCTAAAAATTTTGCGGCTTTTTTACAAGTTGTGCAATTTGAATATTGATAAAATTTAATCATTCAGATGTAACCTCCTATTCTGTCTTAATTTAAATATATCAGATAATCTATGTGAACGCTCTATATTTTAAGCTTAATTTTTCAATTAAAGGAAATTATTCGTTATAATACATTTAGTAATTATCTAAAGGAGCGTTTATTATGCAAAGTATTAATACAACTGATGCGTTTAAATCAACAATTGAAAGCGATAAACCAGTTATCGTAAAATTTGAAGCTGGTTGGTGTCCTGATTGTAAATCTATGGACATGTGGATTGATCCAATCGTCGAAAAATATAACGACTATGATTGGTATACTGTTAACCGTGATGAACTCGAAGATGTAGCTGCAGATAATGATGTAATGGGTATTCCTAGCTTATTAGTATTTGAAAATGGCAATAAACTTGCGCATTTACACTCTGCTAATGCTAAATCGCCTGAACAAGTAGAATCATTCTTATCAGAAACATTTAATAAATAGAATATAGAATAGTTATCTAATTTGAAAAATTAATTTGATGATACTATTCTGGCATAGATGACTTAAACTGAATAAAGTTTGTTATAGATGCTTTCTCAGTTCTGTTAGCTATGCCCGTGTAATAATAAAGACGGTTGAGACATTTATTTGTCCAGCCGTCTTTATTAATTCTAGTATTTTGAAATTAAATGTTTGTTTTTACGCGGTGCTTTTGGTGGCACTTCTTCTAAATCTGTTAGGTAAAGGAAACCTGCAATGACTTCATCTCCATGAACGCCAAATACCTTACGAACTTTAGGTTCAAAAATGTATGGTGGTGTCTTCCAACATGTACCAATCCCTTGTTCATGTAATAGCAACATTAAGTTTTGAGCATACGCACCCATTGCAAAAAAGTTTTCACGATTTTGTCGTTGTCTTGGGTCAGTTTTAAGTACTAACACTAACATACCACCAAGATTAGTCACATTATTATAATGATCTTCTTGTTTCTCAGGATGATTTGGAAATGCAAAATGCGTTACATCTCTGCTCATTTCACCTAATCTATCTTTGGCTATATGGATAATTCTCCATGGTTCTCGCATGCCATGGTTTGGAGCATCTGCAGCTTTTTCAATCGCTTGATAAAGCTTATCATCATCTATTGTCATATCATGTTTGAATTTCTTTATACTTCTTCTTGAAGCAATTGCCTCTTGTAATTCCACAATTATCGCTCCTTATTGTTGATAACTCTTCTCAATTATAAAACCTTTACCTCTTAATTTCAAATGTATCTTAATAATTACTATAAAATAATAGTTGTTGTTTTAAAGTTTTAACATGTATTTGTCCAGGCGCTTGGGGCTCACCTAAACATCCATAGGATACAGTGCCTCCAAACACACCTTGAGCTGTTCTACTAACTAAGCCAACACTAGACATAGAAATACCAATCACCTTAGCATCAAGAGTGTCGGCACTTGTTGCTACCGCTTCAAGCAATGTAGCTACGTCTTCTTTGTCTTGTGGCATGACAGCTATTTTGACATAATCTGGGTTTAATTGATTCATTTTATAATATGTGAATTTTAAAATATCTATATCAGGTGTTTCTTGAAAATTATGATAAGATACAACAACTTGTTTATTATATCGATGTGCTAGGTCAATTAAATCACGATGCGTGAAAACATCAAAATTACTATCCCATTCAATATCAATCATTGGGCAATGATGATTTTTAATAATTTCTTTTAATAATGTCATGTATGCTTCATATGTCATTTCACCTTTACCGCCTTGTGAGACCGTGCGATACGTTACCAAGACGTTAGCGTTTATATTTAATTCTTGTAGTTGTTCTAAATTGGATTTAAGCAATTCAAGGTGTCGATCTTCCCATTGGTCAATTCGTAATTCGATTATATCAATATCATTACTATATTCTTTGATATTATTTATTGTTAATGTATCCAGTAATTGATTGGGAGCAACTGTGGCAGCCACTTCAACATTCGTCATAATGATCCCTTCTTCCTCAATTTAACTTGTATTTATTTTAAACTATTGGCTGTCTCTCTCCAACCTTGAGTAACTTACTTTTCAATAAAATTAATATTCAATGATTTAAAATTATGTAAATGGGTAGATAATATATGTATACAAATTTAGGAGGTAATAATAATGGCAGTTCAATATGAAACAAAAGCTACTAACGTTGGTGGACGTAAAGGACATGTAAACACTGACGATAATGCAATAAATGTAGATGTATTACCACCACAACAAGCGGACGGAAATGCAACTAACCCTGAGCAATTATTTGCTGCTGGTTACGCTTCATGTTTCAATGGTGCGTTCGATCTTATCTTAAAACAAAATAAAGTACGTGACGCTGAACCAGAAGTTACTTTAACTGTTCGCCTTGAAGACGATCCTGATGCGGAAAGCCCAAAATTAAGCGTAGCGATTGATGCTAAAGTTAAAAATGTATTGTCTCAAGAAGACGCTGAAAAATATTTACAAGATGCACACGAATTCTGCCCATATTCTAAAGCAACTCGTGGTAACATCGATGTTGATTTAAATGTTCAAGTAGTAGATTAAATTTATATATAAAATAAATATGTGATTATTTTTAATCATATACTAATTTTTAGACACAAAAATCTTTTCAAGGATTTTTGTGTTTTCTTTTTTTGTGAATTTTTCAAATTTAAGTTATTCTATAAATACAGTAAATAATTAACTTTATAAAACATTTATACATATTAAAACTCAAATAGTTTTTTATAAAATCATTTTTATACCAATTTTTTTGATTTTAACCTATTATATATATAAGTAAGAAACGTTAAACTATGACAGTTATGGGAGGACATGATGACTAATATTCGTATACTAAATCAAAATGATTTAGACCATTATACTCAACTATTATTCAGCAACACGCACACTTATTCGTGGGACAAAGTCTATTTAGAAAATCTTTCAAACGAAGATCTTAAACAAATGCTATCCGATGAAGATGAATTTTGTAATATTATCGGTGCTTTTAAAGATGATAAACTTGTTGCATGTGTTACTTTGCGTCAATTAAAACAAGTTGGAAGTTCGCACAAAGCTATGATAGAGAATTTATTTTTACTTGATAAAAAAGATGAAAGTACGATTTTAAATTTAATGCAATTTGCTATAGATCACGCTAAATCTCGCAACATTGAAAAATTGATGACTTGTGTAACTTCTAATAACATTAGTGGTAAAATCTTTTTCTCATCTATAGGATTTGAAACTTTGGGTCTCGAATCGAAGTCTTCAAAAATTGGTGACGAATATTTCGATGTTCATTGGTTGTTGTATGATATCGTTTAATCCCTTATTTTAACTATACTACTAAAAATTTTTCTCTAGACATTTAATTTATAGCCACTTTAATAATTGATATATTCTAAATTTTCAGATTTTATAAAATTTAAAAATACTTAAGTCTAGGGGGATAAAATTGTTAGAAGCTATTTTTCATGGAGTATTGTTAGCTATAGGCTTAATACTACCATTAGGCGCTCAAAACATATTTGTTTTTAACCAAGGCGCTAACCAAACGAAATTTAGGCGTGCACTTCCTGCTGTTATTACAGCTGGTTTATGTGATTCTTTACTCATCATACTAGCAGTGGTTGGTGTGTCCCTTATACTTATGTCATTTCCAATACTTCAAATGATTGTTTACATAATAGGATTAGTATTTCTACTTTATATGGCGTGGACATTGTGGCATGAACAAAGTAGTGATATTGATGAACAAGGTGGCATCTCACCTGCAAATCAAATAAGCTTCGCACTTTCTGTTTCATTACTTAATCCTCATGCAATTATGGATACCATTGGCGTAATAGGTACAAGCGCTTCTGCCTATGGTGGTTCAGAAAAGGTAGCCTTCACTGTTGCGACAATTAGCGTTTCATGGCTATGGTTTATCTTTCTATCTATTGCTGGTCGTACTGTAGGTCATTTTGATAAATCAGGTCATCTATTAATCTTACTAAATAAAATTTCAAGTATTATTATCTTAATTGTTGCATTAATGATACTTCAAAAAATTTATCAACTCATATTTTAAATGTGTTTTTCTAAACAATAGTAGCAGGCTAGAACTTAAAATAACTTATCATAAGTGTTTTTAGGTTCTAGCCATTTCTGTTTTGAAGATTTAAAAAGCAAAAAACCTCTACAAGTAATTGACCTTGTAGAGAATGTTGAGTTACTATTTTATTTTTTGACTTGTGTCTATCTATATTTGCTATATTTTAATTTTCATGTTTAGTAATTTCTCCGTTTTCTGGATCAATCTTTTCAATAAACTGAAATTCATTATTTCTATATTCAAATTTTAGAATATGACAATTGCCAATAAAGTAATTAATTGCATCTGTATCTCCAATAACTTTTCTTAAAAATACGTCAATCGTAGTTCCATGACTTACAACTAAATTCGAATCACTATCTGATGTGCGCATTATTTCAGTTAATGTACCTATAAAACGTTCTTCTACTTCATTTTTAGACTCTCCGTCAAACACTACTAAACGATCCCCAAAAGCATCTGTAATATCATAATTTGCATTTAATAAATCATTACTTTCGCCTTCTAAAATACCAAAATGCCATTCTTTGAGTCCCTTTAAACGGTTATAGTCTTGGTTTGGTGCGACGCATTCCAATGTATCACATGCGCGTTCAGAGCTCGATGAATATAAATTTCCAAATGAAATATTATGTTCGTTAAAATATTGACCAGCTTGTTTGGCTTGAGAGGTTCCTAAACTTGTTAAAGGAGAGTCACTTGCCCCCTGCACCTTACCTCGTAAATTAAACATTGTTTGTCCATGTCTCATTAAATAAAGTGTTTTTGACATTGTATACACCTCAAACTTAGTTTTTGTTTCAAATTACTGACATTAATTGAACGCTTTTATTTGTTATTAACCGTTCCAAGTACAATTGTATTTTCGAGTAATAGTATACATTAATTTTTTAATTTTCAAAAACAAGAACATAGAAAAAATTTATAAAGTAGTTTGAGTCCCGTCATGGTGGGTATAAAATATTATAAGATTCACAATTCTAAAAGGAGTGTCTTTCATGAGCGACCATAATCAATATAATTATGTTAATCCAAATAAGCTCTCGTTAGATTGGGAATGTTTAATCATAAGTAAAACAGATATGTTATTAGATGGTGTTCCAAAAGAATTAATTAATTCTTGGATGGACAGAAATATTATTGAGCCTTTTTCAATAAAAGATAATGAAATTAACTTTAAAACTAAAGATGTGTGGAATGCGCTAAACACCCAAAATTGGTATTACGCTCACTCAAATTAATTTATATAGACTTATTGCTCTATTAGTACTTTCAATAAGTTGATGATCGGCGTAGTTAGACATAACATACGATCTAATAGCTTTGTTATTTCGTTCATGTTTTGGAAACTCACAGTCGTTTTCAATATATTGAGCTAAAATTCCTAGAGGTGTATCATCGTTTATAAACCCAATTACAAAATCATAGAATGTCATAGTTCCCCTCCTCAGTTTAATTAATCTCTCTTAAAATATTTCATTATTAATATTGTCTAAACATATAAGATAACTCAACTTTAATATGTAATTAGCAACTTTTGCTTGTTTCTAGTATATAACTCATTGCATTAAATATACTGTTTAAGATTATTAAATCATTTACCCAATAATTAATCACTAAATTTGTTATTTATTAAGATGGTAACTTGTCGTAATTGTTACAATATGGTGAAGAAATCGAAGTTCATTTGTTTAGTTACGTAGCTTCATGCAAAAATGAAAATAAATATTAAAACATTCATCAAAAGTTATAAGGGATGTTGTGTCAGCCGCTTCATTAAGTCGGTTGGCATTTTTGTATATAAAGAAGATTAAATATAAGTTTGATATTTATTACTGCTCACTTTTACAATATTAGCAACTAAATTTTTGACAAAATCTAATATTAAGATAAAAACATACAATTACTTTGATTAACTCATTTTACCGGTATACAATAAATGATATGATTATATAAAGTTTTACTATTTAATAAGAGGTGACACCCATGAATAATAATAAAATTTTTTGGATAAATATTTTTATTACGCTATTATTTTTGGGTTTCAATATCATTGTTACTTACAATGCAGAATTAGATGATTTCTTCTGGCTAATTCCAGGACTTACAATTAGTGGTATCACAATTGTACTAAGCTTAAGTACTGCGCTCATTTGCAAGAACCTGGTTAGCGAAGTTATTTTTCTAATCAATATTGCTATGCTTTTATACTACATTTATCCTATAGTATATACATTCTTTTAATATAAATTTAGGAGGCTTACACATGAGTTTGCATTTAACTATATTGTTATGGCTTGGTATCATTTTTGTAATAGCAGCCTCAATTATATTGGGCTTATTACTTAAATCTAAAAAAGAAGAACGTAAAGAATCATATTTAGGTTTTACCGTAATATTTTATATTTTTGGATTTGCTTTACTCATCTACGTATTCATATTTGGTATATTATAGCGTAGAATTAAAGAACAAAATGACACTGTTATTTTTGTTCTTTTTTATTTATATCTATATGTAATATTCATTAATAACTCATCAAATATGATTTATTAATTTCTAAGGAGTATCAAAGTGAAATATTCAATTTCTCCATTTATAAAAATATTATTTGTTACACTGATAATTCTTATAACTTTTCCAACACACTTATTAGCTTATACGAGTAACTCTAATCCACTTTCATCAACTGAAGATGATTTTGATTTACAGCCAGGTGATATTATACTTACTAAGGGCCCAGTTTTATATGGTTTCTTTGGTCATTCTAGTATCGCACTTGATCACGATACCGTTTTACAAATAGAAGGCCCTGGGGACAAACCTATTACAGAGTCGTTCCATTCTTTCAAACAACGATTTGGTGAAGGCAAAGATGATTGGATTAAAATCTATCGTTGTTCTATGCCTGGAGCTGGAGAGAGAGCCGCTAAATGGGCTGAAGAACACTATAAAGATACAGATAAGACATATCTAGTCACTTTAAATCTTAAAAGTGAAAGATTTACATACTGTACTAAGATTATTTATCAAGCTTATAAATATGGCGTAAGTAAAAATTCAATTAACAAACATGGCTTACTCATCATTTCTCCATACGCGCTTGTAGATAATTTCACGAAAAATTATCAACTCAAATTAGTTAAACAATATTAAATATCCATAGTAAAAAGAGTAGCTTTGAAATAGCTACTCTTTTTTCGCTAGACAGTTTCCTTGAAATAATTTATGAAATGCTCATTTTCTTCTAATAAATCAATATAAGAAATAGAGCTAAACGGGATAATACGCGTACAATTTTTTAAAGGATAGATAATAATTTCATTTTCATAATCTAGATGAATATCATTTTCTAACACCATTTTTTTAGAACCCACTACTATCGCAATTGCTTTAAAATCATTATTATCAAAGTACTTTTTTAATAATTTTTTATCCATGTTATCTCACATCCTATTCACTTCATATTTACCATTATTTTGTAAAATAATAATGAACTTACCTTATAATTTATGTAAATATATCTTTTAAAATATTTTCAAAAATTTAAAACATTTACTAGTCATTTCGTTATAAAATAATATTATATTAAATTTAGGAGTGACTATATTGAAAAAAGTTTTATTTACATTATTATTAGGTCTTTTTATATTAACTGGTTGTAGTTTTTCGAATGAAGATAAGGAAGAAGATCATTCTAAATCTAAATCTTCCTCACATAATAAAAAAGAGAATGAAAATACTAAAAAGAAAAATGATCAACATTCTGATTCTAAGTCATCAAAATATGATGCAGAAAGCGATGATGAATCTACTGATCAAAGCAATGAAGACAGTTCTTCCAACGAACAGCAATACACTTCTAATTCGAATTCTCAGAATGCAAAGCAAATCGATATTCATAATATAACTGACCGTGCCACATTAGAAGCAGTTATTAACAGCAACAATTACTCTGAAATAGATAAAATTGCTGCATATAATAGTGCAGTTGCAAATGGTGTTATTCCACAAGGTAATGTAATGGAAGGCCCTGCAAGTGAAGCTTATGCAAGTTCACTACGCGTGGAAAGTGGTCAAGAAAAATCTGTTTATGATCAGTCTAACCAGTCTTCAGAAGAAGAAAACATAGACGATCCAAATGCAGAAATCAACGCTGCAACTAATGAGGATGAATACGTAGATGCTTTGAGAAAAAAATATAACGGCGGTTTATCTTCTGGAGAGATTCAAACTAAGCATGCAATTGAACAAGGCTATTATGATGGTGATGATGCTGAAGAAGTTTATCAAATAATACAACAACGAGAACAAGATATAGCTAACGGTAAATACGATAAATATAAGAATAATTAATAAAGTTCATTGGACTTAGAGAGAGGGAAGCTATCACATGTTAAATATGTGATGTGACTATGCCTCTCTCTATTTTACTTCTTTTCTCATTTGATATAAATAATACGGTTTTCTATTAATTTCTCCAACAATTTCAAATCCCATTTTTTGATATAGTTTCAATGCTACATCATTATCTTGTACTACTGTTAATGAAAGTTTACTGAAGCCTGATTCTTTAGCTTTTTGTTCAGCAAAATTTAATAATTGTTGCCCTACTCCTTTTCCCCTTGCATTAGGCATAGTCGCTAGCATACTAATATGGTATTCATCTTCATTACCCTCGTCCATCGTAACAAGTGAATAAAAGGACTTCGGATGTGAGATGATTGATAAGAAAGGTTTCAACTTATTCATTGAAATAATTTGAAGTACTGTTGGCGTCATCGCTCTATCAATCTGTTTTAAAGGATTGCACGTAATAGCTCCAAGCACTTGATTATCATCAAGAGCTACAAATGACATATCATGACTAAAGCGATTCGCACGATTATTCCAAAGTTGTTGTAAGTCACCAATAATTTCATTATCACTTGACTTACCTAATATAATTTTAGCCATGTCATCTATTGCCGAGTAAATTAACTGACCCCCTTCATTATGGTGAGGCTTCGCTGATTGAATTGTTATTTTCGTCACTTTCATTCCTCCTTATTTCAATTATTTACTTATTTTTCTAAATTAAACAATATTTGAGGTTATCAGTAATATAATTTATAATATAAAAGTTAAATTACACATTTTTATTATTACAATCAATATAAAGGAAGGTCATATGAGAAAAAGAAAAAACTGGTATTCTAAATTATATTATATTTTTATTTCTGTCTTAATTATTACTATTATAGCTATTGCATTTATACTTTATAAAACACGTGAAGATAAACAAAATTGTTCATTAGATTATTATTCAAATTTCGAAGAGCTAAAAGAAAACACAACAGAAGGTAAAGATTGGCGTATTAAAACGAAAAATCGTAAAGATAATCACATGCTTGTCACAGCGATACATGGCGGAGGTATTGAACCAGGTACAACTGAACTTGCACGTCGTGTGGCCAATATAGGTGAATATGATTTTTACACATTCGAAGGATTAATGCCAAAGCATAACGAACGCTTGCATATCACTTCAACTGTGTTTGATGAACCGACACTATTAAAAATGTTAGACCACTCAGATGAGACAATATCCATTCATGGCTATTCTGGTGAAGACCCTATTGTTTACGTTGGCGGTAAGGATAAAAAATTAGCGAAATCTATCACAAAATCATTAAAAAATAGAGGTTTCACTGTTCAAAAGAGCCCTAAAGGTATTGAAGCGACATCATCATCTAATATTATTAATAGAAGTGATAATGATTCAGGCGTTCAACTTGAATTAACTACTGGACAAAGAGCATTATTCTTTAAGGATAAACAATTAGATCAAAATACAAGAAAGAACCCAGACAATTACACACATACATTTTACAAATTCGCTAAAGCAGTTAATAAAGGCATTGAAGATGCACAGTAGTTTATTAACCTCTACACTACGTTTTCAATCATATTTAATTTGGGTATAACGTATTATAGTGAGGGGGAACATGTCATGTTAGATTCATTAACTCAAGAACAAAAATATACGATAGCTAAATTTTATAAATTATACATGGAACGTTCTAATGAAGGGCAATCTGAAAGTGAAGCGAATTATTTTGGAGATAGTATAAAAGCACAAGATGATTATTTCTGTGATCGTGAATACGATGATTTTTTAGAGAATTGTAAAGTTCTAATCGATCATGGTTATCTTGAAGGACAACTTACAGCAGATAGAATTGATGACATTAGCGTTACTAACAAAGCTTTTACAGAAATAGAGCAAAGTTTTAAATAGTTAAACTACTGGGCCTAGGGCATAAGTAAAATAATGATGCTATTTTGCAATTTCGTAGTAGCTGATTGAACTGAAAAGGTGCTTAAATTATGCTTTTTCATTTCAAGTCATCCTTGCGGGCGGAGCCCCAACAAAGAGAATTTCCCTAAGAAATTCTACAAGCGAACCAAGCTGGAAGTGGAACGAATTAAAAAATTCTGTCCTACTTCCAGTTGTATTTTTACGAAAAAGGTGAATATATGACTAACTGGAAAATAGATAATCAATCACAAAGACATTTGATGATTCAAGAACATGCGAATGAAATATCTATTGTTGAACCTTATCATAATGGATTTTTCAAAATATTAGCTGAAATTAACTTAAATCAAACATCAAACGAAGCACAACTTAACGATGAAAACTTATATGTATCTGTAAGTAAAGAGCATAAAGAGATTAGCATTTTCGATAAGGTGAAATAGCTTGATTAATTATACGTTTACACTACTGTTTTTAAATAGTAATTAGATGTTAATTACAAAGTAATATGTATTATATTATATGTGTAATACAATACAATTAATGATGTAAATTTAATGGAGGTAGCGTATGGAGAAACTGTTGTTCTATACAGGCACGGTATTACTAATTATTGCGATTATATTAATCTTGTTCGCTATTATGGCAGTATTTAAAAATAAGAATTATTTTAAATATTTTGCGATGGCTATTACGATTATTCTACTAAGTATGCTTGCTTTGGGCATTCATAAAATGATTGAAAGTAATAATCCATCTGAAAATCAAGCAACACAATCTAAAGATAAGCAATCTAAAGAGGATAAATCATCTAAAGATAAAAAGAAAAAAGACAAAAAAGATGACGACAAAGATGATAATAATGTTACTCAAGAAGAACAAAATCGTTCTGAAGAAACTTCAACTAATGAAGAATTAAATACTCAAGAACAACAAAGCTCACAACAAGAGCAACCAACAACTGAAGAATCAAATAACGAAGCACCTTCTACTCAACAAGATACTACACAAGATAATACTGTAAACAATCAAAATAATACTTCTTCTAATAATAATCAAAATGCGAATCAAGCAAACGACACAAATCAAAACTATAATCAAAGTAATAGAAATAGTAATGATAATGATGATAATAGCCGTTCAAACGGAAATATTTCTACAGAGGATAGTTCAAGTACTGATAATCAGTCTAATGAAAATCAAACACAGACATATTCAGAAAATAGCTCCGCTGAACAATCTGACAATGGCGAAGAAGCAACTGAGACTAATACAGATGAATCAAATAATAGTGCAAACTAATTAGTATAATCAATATATAAATTAATTAATACAATTACTTTTACCGGGATAATCAACTTTTCGACTTATCCCGGTATTTTTTAATTTAAATTATCAAATATTATTAACTGTTGAATTTTTAGAAAAGTGTGACATACTTATAGTAATAATATTTATATCAATTAGATATTAAATATAATTAAATAAAGGGTGACACTTATGAAGAAAGTAGCTTTTGTACTACTCTCAAGTTTTTTACTATTAGGGGCATGTGGTAACAATGATGATTCAGTAGATAATGTTAAGAAAAGTACTCACAAAAAAGACAACCCTAAGGTTCACAAAGATAAAGGCGAATCAGATCGTACAGATGGTAAAAAAATCAACGATAACTAATAGCAAAACAAGCATTTACATGCTTCTTTAATTGAAACGTAAATGCTTGTTTTTTCTATCAATATTACTGACGCAACAAATTTATTAATCCACCTTCTGTCACTTATTATAATAAATATTTAACGAATCCAAATACTTTTCTATCTAAACCATTACTTGTATAAAAAGAATGAGCATTTTTTCTTTCTTCCTTTATACCACTATTCAGGGTAAGTACTTTACATCCCAATGTACATACTAAACTCTCTCCTTTATTAAGTAAAAAATGAGCCGTAACCTTTTTTCAATAATTAGAATTAATGACAAATGCTAAAACCCTCATATATTCTCCACTTTAAAAAAAACAATATTTTACACATACCACTTAAGCCATTAATTTTATTATCTTTCAACTATAATAACAAATAATAATCATCGCGTTGATTTAAATTTTTCAGTCTATCTTTTAATTCCTATTTATTATAGAGCCATTTTTTGTATGGCAATTTTGGGGCAATACTGTGGCAACAAAAACAAAAAAACCACAACCACATGGGTTGCAGGCTATATAATGGAGACGGCGGGATTCGAACCCGCGTCCAGAGGTCCTGATACACATCTTTCTACGTGTGTAGTCTATTGATGAATTTCGCATAATAGTAAGCAACAGACAACCAGTATTATGCTAGTTTGATTAAATTTCATCTAAACAGACTTCAAACGGCAGTGTTTAGCATATCCTACTAGGGTTGAATCGCGTTAACAGCACGTAGGAGATGCTGTTAGGCGATGCAGAGTGCTATTACGCAGCTACTGCGAAATTATTGTTTGATTTGTCAGTTATATTTACTGAAATGTGTTGATGTCGGAGACAGCCCTCCGACACGCTTAATGAGCTCGAGGGACCCCTGTCGAATCCAAAAACGCCCCCGTAATAAAATTTATAAATCATTACAATACGTAGTAGTGACTGACTGAACTAAGAAAGCAATATATAAAGCAATTCTTAGTTCTAGTCATTCATACTAAAGTGAAATAACACAATCGAAAGAATCCTTCTTCACTCTCTATCTAACGTATTTCTTAATTCACAACATCAGTTATCATACCAAATAGCACCCGATTAATCAACAAACACGCTTAATAACGGTCTTTGATTGCACGATCAACATCACGTTTCATTGCTTTATCTTTTAAAGCTTGACGTTTATCATGTATTTTCTTACCACGTGCTACGCCTAATAAGACTTTACATTGACCATGTTTTAAATAAAGTTTTAATGGAATAAGTGAATAGCCAATTTCTCTCGTACGTTCCCCAAGTTTAATAATTTCCTTCTTATGAAGTAATAACTTTCTAGAACGTAAAGGGTCATGATTGAAGCGGTTACCTTCCTCATAAGGTGCAATGTGCATATTATTAATGAACATCTCGCCACGTTTAACTTGCGCATAGCTATCTTTCAAATTGGCACTACCTCGACGAATAGATTTAATCTCTGTTCCCTTTAAAGCAATACCCGCTTCAATTGTATCTTCAATATTATAATCATGTCTGGCTTTACGGTTTTCAGCTAGTGTACCGGGTGATTTCGTTTTCTTCTTAGCCATTAATCTGTGTCACCTCTTTGCTGATTATTTTTTCTTACGACGTGATTTTTTCTTCACACTTTTATCTTTATAGAATGGTTTGTGATTCGTTCTACCTTGTTTATCACGACTACGTTGGTTTTTACCTTTTCGTTGCTTACGTTTTTTCTTCTTGCCTTTATGATTATCATCTTTTGATTTATCTAAAGACTTGCCACGTGTTTTAGCTTGAATCGTTTTACCTCTCGATGGTCGTTGACTTCGATCATTTTTTGGCAATGGCATACCAACAATTTGGAAATCAATCATTCGTTCATCTACATCAACATGTTTGACTTTCACTGTAACTTGATCGCCTATACGGAATACTTTTGCTTGGCGCTCACCAATAAGTGCCATTTGGCGTTCATCAAATTGATAATAATCATCTGTCATATTTGAAATATGAACCATACCTTCAATTGTGTTAGGTAGTTCGATAAACATACCGAAATTTGCAACAGAGCTTACAATACCTTCAAATTCATCACCGATATGTTGAATCATATACTCAGCTTTTTTCAATTCATCAGTATCTCGTTCTGCTTCAATTGCACGACGTTCACGTTGAGACGTGTGCTCAGCTAATTCAGGTAATTTATCTTCCCATTTGTGTAATTCTTTGTTATTCATTGAATTATCGATAAGGTATTTTCGAATTAAACGATGAACTGTTAAGTCCGGATAACGTCTAATAGGTGATGTAAAATGTGTATAGTATTCCGCTGATAAACCGAAGTGACCTAAGTTTGTATCATCATAATGTGCTTGTTGCATTGAACGTAACATCATTGTTGAGATAACCATTTGTTCAGAGCGACCTTCAACTTCTTCTTGGATAGATTGTAATGTTGAAGGATGAATATCTTCACCCGTACCTTTAATCATAATTCCAAAGTTTGTAATAAAGTCGAAGAACTGTCTTAAACGATCTGATTTAGGTTGTTCGTGAACACGGTAAATGAAAGGAACTTCAAGTTTATTGAAATGTTCTGCCACCGTTTCGTTAGCAGCTAACATAAATGATTCAATTAAACGTTCACCTTCGCCTCGCTCACGTAAAACCACATCAGTTGGTAAGCCTTCGTTATTCACTAACACTTTAGCTTCACTTATGTCAAAGTCAATTTCACCACGACGTTTACGCATTTGGATTAAACGATTTGATAAATCTTGTGCTAAATCAAGCATTGTTGTAATTTCTTGATACTGCTTACGTACGTCAGGGTCCTTTTCAGTTATAATTTGATTAACTGCATCATATGTCATTCTGTAATTAGAATGGATTACACTATCAAAAATGTCATGATTAACCACTTCGCCTCGTTCATTGATTTCCATGCGACAACTTAGTGTTAAGCGATCGACTTCTGGGTTCAATGAACAAATACCGTTACTTAAACGGTGTGGAATCATTGGAATAACACGGTCTACTAAATAAACACTTGTCGCTCTATCGTAAGCTTCTTTATCAAGTTCTGAGTCTTCTTTAACATAATAGCTAACATCCGCAATACTTACAGTTAATTCAGTGTGACCATTTTTTAATTTTTTTACACTAATAGCATCGTCTAAGTCTTTTGCGTCTGCACCATCAATGGTAATCGTTAACTCGTCACGCAAGTCTGTACGACCTTTAATTTCATCAAGCTTAATCTCTTCAGGAACCGCTTCGGCTTCTTTCAATACATTATCAGGGAATTCGATTTCGATACCGTGTTGATAAATGATTGATAAGATATCTACTCCTGGGTCATTTTTATGGCCTAGAATCGCAGATATATGTCCTTCAGGATTATCTGTACCATCTGCATACTTCGTAATTTGAACGAGTACTTTATGACCATCTACCGCACCAAGACTTTGACCTTTCGGTATGAAAATGTCTTGCATAATACGTTTATCATCTGGGATAACAAAACCAAAATGTTTCGCTTCACTATAGGTACCGACTACTTGAGTGACAGAATGTTTCTCGATTGATTTAACTTCGCCTTCAATTTTACCTTTATGCTCACCTTTAGACTTCTGTATTTCTACAATAACTATATCACCATCTAATGCACGATTAATCTTAGTTGGTGGAATAAAGATATCATCCATATCTTCTTGTTCAGGACGTAGGAATGCAAAGCCCTTCTTATTTTGACTTAACGTCCCTTTAATCAACTTAGAATTCGAACTTTTATGCGATTGTTTGCGTTGGTATCTATCTGTTTTAGTTCGTTCAACTAAACCTGCTTGTTCAAGTTCTACTAGCACCTTTATTAAATCTCTAAACGAGTCGGCACTATTAAGACCTAAAGCATCTTGAAAATCAGATACCGACATCGGTTCGTAATCAGGCTGCTTTATGATTTCTTCAATGGATTGCTTTAAATTCATCATGCCCCTCCTTTCTTCTTTCGTTTAATATTTTTAAATTTATTATTCAGACCAATCTAAAGATTCTAAGAAACTGTATACATCTTCGAATACTTGTTCTTTTTCTTTATCGATTGTAATGACATGTCCTGAATTTGCATACCATTTGATGTCTTTTTCATCTGAGTCGACATTCTCATATATATAATTTGCTGATTGAGGATTAATCATTTCATCATTTTCAGCTTGTACTACTAAAATTGGATCTAACACTTCATCGATTTCGTTTCTAACGTTATTTAATGTTTCGCTTAACTCTTTTAACGTTTCAGTAGGATGGAAGTCTTCCATTTCTTTATCAATCGTTGCTTGATCTTTGCCTTCATATTTTTTGAAGTTTCGTGCATATTCTAAAAAGCCTTCGTATATCGCACCTTGCGTTTTACCTTCAGCGGGTGCACACATAGTTACAATACCCTTTACAGAACGATTTAAGCTCAATTTCAATGCGAATACACCACCGAGAGATAAGCCTGCTACGGCAATTTCTTCATAGCCTTGATCCACTAAATAATCATAACCATCAAGCACATCTTTAAACCACACATGTGGGCTTGATTTTAGAATTTCTTCAGGTGGTGCAGCATGCCCTTCGTATTGAGGCGCATAAGAAGTGTAACCTTTCTTCTGTAGGAATCTTCCTAATTGTCTTACGTCTGATGAATTACCTGTAAATCCATGTAGAAGCAAGACTGCTCGTTTCCCTTCCTCAAAGAAAAACGGTTGTGGTAATTTAATTTGCATTTAAAATCCCTCTTCCATCATTATCTCAAAATTATTCTTGCGTTATATTTTTAATTCAAATACAATGCTTCGTATTAATATTATATTTAACTAAATATTCCCTTATTATCTCGGAAATATACATTATTTAAATCGGACCTTAGGTCTCCTGACTAAATATCAATGACGTCGTCCGTCACTATTCATTATAAATAAAAAAGCCCGACATTAACATCGTCGGACCTTATAAACCAAAGTAACTGATACCAATCATTATTAAAAAGAAAATGACTGCTAAAATAATTGTTAATCTATGCAAGAATAAATCGACGCCACGTTGTTTTTGTTTACCAAATAACTGTTCTGCGCCACCACTAATAGCACCTGAAAGTCCATTACTTTTACCTTCTTGGAGTAATACAACAGTGATTAATGCAATACAATCAATAATTAAGAGTACTATAAAAAGTGTATGCATGAAAATTGTCCTCCATTCATTATATACGTTCCGAATTATATCATATACTAGTCTTTATAATCAATGACTATCGATTAAAAGTACTCTTACGAATGATTGAAATAACTAGCATGTATAATGCTAATACTGTAGAGCCCACAATTACGATTATAATAGGAATAATAAACAACACTGATTTAGCTGTTATTATCGCATTTATAACCATAGTTACGTTTACTAATGTAAATAATACATTTGAAACATAGACTGCAAACATAAACCACCACAGATATTTATGTCGATTCCATAATGCAATGACACCTGCTAAATATGCCAAAATATACATAATGCCAGTATATCTAAAGCTATTTAATATATTAGCTACTGCACTATCACTTGCTTTCTGTCCTGCCTGTGATAATAGTGTCTTAGCAGTTAACGTATCTAGTGCAATAAAGTTATGGATGATCAATAAAATACATAAAATTAAAGAACTGTAGCCTATTAATTTACCTGCATTGCGTTCTCTTTGACTAGGTTGATTAAGTTGATTCTCCATCTTTATTTCTCCTTCTTTTATATACATAACTATTATATCAGTTTGTATACCTAAATTAAATCTGTTCCATGTTCGTTAAAAATCATTAGTAGGTTAGATATATGTGATAAAAGCTGCATTAATGATTTTGTCATTATGATTTTACAATTTAGTTAATCACTTACATTGTTTAATAATTTAAAAAACCTGCCACAGTCTCAACTCTGTGACAGGTAATACATAAGCGTGAACTCTATTATTGTTTTAAATAGGTTAAATTATTAGACTTATTTGTCTAAATTGTAGAATGATTTGATACCATCGAATTTAGCAGTTTCAAATAATTCATCTTCAATACGTAATAATTGATTGTATTTAGCAATACGGTCAGTTCTTGATAATGAACCAGTTTTAATTTGACCAGCATTAGTAGCTACTGCGATATCAGAGATTGTAGTATCTTCTGTTTCACCTGAACGGTGAGAAACTACTGCAGTATATCCAGCTTTTTGAGCCATTTCGATTGCTTCGAAAGTTTCTGTTAAAGTACCAATTTGGTTAACTTTGATTAAGATTGAGTTACCAATACCTTGTTCAATACCTCTAGAAAGGATTTCAGTGTTAGTTACGAATAAATCGTCACCTACTAATTGAACTTTATCTCCAATACGATCAGTTAATTGTTTCCAACCGTCCCAATCATTTTCATCCATACCATCTTCGATAGTGATGATTGGGTATTTACCAATTAATTCTTCTAAGTAGTCAACTTGTTCAGCTGCGCTACGTTTCGCACCATGTTCACCTTCGAATTTAGTGTAATCATATACACCATTTTCGTAGAATTCAGATGAGGCACAGTCGAATCCTAAGAATACATCTTCGCCAGGTTTGTAACCTGCTTTTTCGATAGCTTTAATGATTGTTTCTACAGCATCTTCAGTACCTTCAAATTTAGGAGCGAAACCACCTTCGTCACCTACTGCTGTTTCTAAACCACGTTCACTTAAGATTGATTTTAAGTTATGGAAGATTTCAGCACCCCAACGTAATGCTTCTTTGAATGATTCTGCACCTGTTGGTAAAATCATGAATTCTTGGAATGCGATTGGTGCGTCTGAGTGAGAACCACCATTAACGATGTTCATCATAGGAACTGGTAATTGTTTACCGTTGAATCCACCTAAATATTTGTATAAAGGTTGACCTAATAAGTCTGCTGCTGCACGTGCAACTGCGATAGATACACCTAAAATAGCGTTTGCACCTAATTTACCTTTGTTAGGTGTACCGTCTAATTGAATCATCATTTTATCAATAGATACTTGATCTAATACTGAAAATTCACCTTCAACGATTTCTGGTGCAATAATTTCGTTAACATTTTCAACAGCTTTAGTAACACCTTTACCGCTATAACGTGATTTATCTCCATCACGTAATTCAACTGCTTCGTGTTCACCTGTAGAAGCACCTGATGGTACTAATGCACGACCGAAAGCACCGCTTTCAGTTAATACTTCAACTTCAACTGTTGGGTTACCACGTGAGTCTAAGACTTCGCGAGCATAAACATCTGTAATAATTGGCATGTGAAAAATCTCCTTTAATTTAGATTCTAAAGCTATTATAGCTTGATTTAATCTTTAAATAAAATATTTATATCAGATAAGGACTGAATCCCTAAAGTTTCAAATATCGTATTAGGGATTTCAATATTCTTACCATTTATAACTGGACTAATTTTTAGTGTTTAATAAGTGATTCACCAGTCATGTCTGATGGTTGATCTACATTTAATAAATCTAATAGTGTTGGTGCTAAATCTCCTAGACGACCAGTTTCACGTAATGTAACGCCTTCTTTAGTTACAATAACAGGAACCGGATTAGTCGTATGAGTAGTCATTGGTTGATCATCATCTGTTAATACTTCGTCTGAGTTACCATGGTCAGCTGTAATAATTGCATAACCATTCATGTCTAAGATTTTATCAACAACTTCACCTAAGCATTCATCCACTGCTTCAATTGCTTTGATAGTTGGTTCTAACATACCACTATGTCCAACCATATCAGGATTAGCAAAGTTTAAGATAATTAAATCTAAATCACCTTTATCTAACTCTTCTAATAACGCATCTTTAACTTCATACGCACTCATTTCTGGTTTTAAATCGTAAGTCGCTACTTTTGGTGAATCGATTAAACGACGACGCTCACCTTCAAATTCTTCATTACGTCCACCACTCATGAAGTACGTTACATGTGGATATTTTTCAGTTTCAGCAATACGTAATTGTTTTAAGTTATTATTTTGAGCAACTTCACCAATTGTATTTGTTAAATCCACTTTCTCGAAGACAACTTCAGCATCTACATTGTCATTATATTTAGTAAATGTTGCGTAGAATAAATCTTTAACTTGTTCTACTTTAAAGCCATCAAATGCTTTATTAGTAAATACTTCTGACAACTGAGCTGCTCTATCAGGGCGGAAATTGAAGAAGATAACTGCATCTCCATCATTGATGCCATTATTTTGACCTTCAACAATAAATGGCTCAACAAATTCATCTGTTAAATCATTAGCGTAGTTAGCTTCAACGCCTTCTTTTGCTGAAGCATAAGCAGGCCCTTCAAAGTTACGGATAGCATTATATGCTTTTTGTTCACGGTCCCAACGTTTATCACGGTCCATAGCGTAATAACGGCCAGAAATAGATGCGAACTCACCTACACCTAATGATTTAAATTTAGCTTCTGTGTCCTCAATGTATTTTAGTGCTGATTTTTGGTCTACGTCACGACCGTCTAAGAATGCATGTACATAAACTTTATCTAAACCTTTTTGTTTAGCAAGTTCTAACAATGCAAATAAATGTTGGTAATGACTGTGTACACCACCATCAGATAGTAATCCAAAGACATGTAATGCAGAATCATGCTCATTAACATGTTGCACGGTGTTATTTAACACATCATTTTCAAAGAAATCGCCATCTGCGATTGATTTATTGATACGTGTCAAACTTTGGTAAACAATACGTCCTGCACCAATGTTCATATGACCAACTTCTGAGTTACCCATTTGGCCTTCTGGAAGACCTACGTCTAAACCACTTGCTTCAATTTGTGTAGTTGGGTATTTACTGTAATAGCGGTCAAAATTTGGTTTATGCGCTTGTTTTACAGCATTACCATGTTCACTTTCACGATTAGCGAAACCATCTAAAATGATTAAAGCTGTCGGTTGTTTAGCCATAATTATTTTGCACCTTCTAACAATTGTACGAAATCTTCAACTTTTAATGACGCGCCACCTACTAATGCACCATCAATGTCAGATTGAGCCATGTATTCTTTAACGTTGTTAGGTTTAACACTACCACCGTATTGAATACGTGTTGCATCAGCAACATCTTGACTAGCCACTTTCGCTACTGTTTTACGCACGTGAGCACACATTTCATTAGCATCATCAGAAGTAGCTGATTTACCAGTACCGATTGCCCAAATTGGTTCGTATGCAATAACAACTTCTTTAAGTTGCTCTTCTGATAAACCTTCTAATGCTTTTTCAACTTGATTGCTAACGATTTCATTAGCTTTTCCATTTTCGCGTTCTTCATCTGTTTCACCAACACAAATAATTGGTGTCATGCCATGATTAAATACCGCATGTGCTTTTTTATTCACATCTTCATCTGTTTCATGGAATAATTCACGACGTTCTGAGTGTCCAATAACTACGTATTTAACACCTAAGTCAGCTAATGCCACTGGAGAGGTTTCTCCTGTGAATGCACCATTATCTTCAAAATAAGTGTTTTGAGCACCAATTTTCAATCCTTTTGCTTTGCCATCATTCACTAATGAAATTAATGCATCTAATTGAATTGTTGGTGCACAAATTACTGATTCAACTTCTTTTTCATCAGGTAATGTTGGTAAATTATTAACGAAGTCTTTAGCTTCTTTAACTGTTTTGTTCATTTTCCAGTTACCAGCTATGATTGGTTTTCTCATTGATTACACTCCTATATATTTAAAATTATAATTTTAGCGTTAAATAACTTTTAAGACGTAAAGTCTTATTCTTTGTACATTTCCCCTTGAAAATACTTAGAAAAACGTACACCTTTTATAAGGTGATTATTTATCATTAATTGCTTTAATTCCTGGTAATTCAATACCTTCTAGGTATTCTAATGATGCACCGCCACCAGTAGAAATATGTGTGAAGTCATCTTCAAAACCTAAAGAAATTGCAGCAGCTGCTGAGTCACCACCACCGATAATTGTAGTAGCGTCTTTTAAGTTAGCAATGGCTTTACATACACCGATTGTACCTTGAGCAAAGTTACTAAATTCAAATACGCCCATAGGTCCATTCCATACTACTGTATGTGCACCTTCTAATTCTTTAGAGAATAATTCTACAGTTTTAGGGCCAACGTCCATTGCTTCTTGATCAGAAGGGATGTTATCAATTGATACTTCAGTAATTTCAGCGTCATTTGAGAATTCTTTCGCAACTTTCGCATCTACTGGTAACATAATTTGATCGCCGTTACTTTCAAGTAATTCTTTAGCAAAGTCGATTTTGTCTTCTTCTAGTAAAGATAAGCCAATTTCTTTGCCTTGTGCTTTTAAGAAGGTATACGCCATTCCACCACCAATAAGAATTTTATCAGCGATATTTACTAAGTTTTTAATAACACCAATTTTGTCAGATACTTTTGCTCCACCTAAAATTGCAACTACTGGTTTATGTGGGTCGTTAACAACACCACCGATAAATTTAATTTCTTTTTCCATTAAATAACCAGCCGCTGTTTCTAAATGCGTTGAAATACCAACATTAGAAGCATGTTCGCGGTGAGCTGTACCGAAAGCATCATTTACAAATACATCGCCTAGTGATGCCCAATATTTACCTAGTTCAGGGTCATTTTGAGATTCTTTTTTATTATCTAAATCTTCGAAACGTGTATTTTCAACTAATAGTACATCGCCTTCACTTAAGTTTTTGATAGCTGATTCTAATTTTTCACCACGTGTTTCAGGTACGAAAGTAACTTCTTTACCTAATTTTTCAGATAAAGCATCAGCAACAGGTTTTAATGTAAGACCTTCTTTATCACTTTCTTGTTTAACTTTTCCTAAGTGAGAAAATAGTACTAATTTACCACCTTGTTCGATGACATATTTAATTGTTGGTAAAGCCTGAACAATACGGTTATCATTTGTGATCTTACCGTCTTTTAAAGGTACATTGAAATCAGCACGTTCTAAAACAACTTTCCCTTTTAAATCTAAATCAGAAACAATTTTCTTTGCCATTATAATTTCCTCCTCTAAATAGGAATTACTAATATAAAAATAAGCGGAGAAGCGTTAGTGCTCCCCGCTTACTCATAAGCTAACTTATTTCAATAATTTGTACAAGTGTACTGTGAATAGTACATCCATACTGAGCACAAGTTTATTTAACTATGCTTCTAAATTATTTAGATAATTCTGCTAAATATTCTAAAGTACGAACTAATTGAGCAGTGTAAGACATTTCGTTGTCATACCAAGCTGCAACTTTAACTAATTGACGGTCACCAACAGACATTACACGAGTTTGAGTAGCATCGAATAATGAACCGTAAGTCATGCCAACTACGTCAGAAGAAACGATTTCGTCTTCAGTGTAACCAAATGATTCGTTTGAAGCGTTTTTCATTGCTTTGTTAACGTCTTCAACAGTAACGTCTTTTTCTAATACAACTGTTACTTCAGTTAATGAACCTGTAGCAACTGGTACACGTTGAGCACCACCGTCTAATTTACCATCGATTTCAGGAATAACTTTACCGATTGCTTTTGCAGCACCTGTTGAGTTAGGTACGATGTTTTGAGCTGCTGCACGCGCACGACGTTTGTCACCTTTTTTATGTGGACCGTCTTGAGTCATTTGGTCACCAGTGTATGCGTGAATAGTTGTCATTAAACCTTCAACTAAACCAAATTCATCACTTAATACTTTAGCAACTGGTGCTAATGAGTTAGTAGTACATGATGCACCTGAAACAACTGTTTCTGAACCATCTAAGTCATTGTGGTTAGTGTTGAATACGATTGTTTTTACATCACCTTTAGCTGGTGCAGAGATTAATACTTTTTTAGCACCTGCATTGATGTGTGCTTCTGCTTTTTCTTTATCTGTATAGAAACCAGTACATTCTAATACTACGTCGATATCTAAATCGCCCCAAGGTAATTTGCTTGCATCTGGTTCTTCGTATGATTTAACTTCTTTACCATTTACGCGGAAACCACCATCAATAACTTCAACTTCTCCTGTGAAACGACCTTGCATAGTGTCATATTTTAATAAATGAGCTAACATTTCGTCGTCTGTTAAGTCGTTTACTGCAACTACTTCAATACCTTCTACGTCTTGAATTCTTCTAAATGCTAAACGACCAATTCTACCAAAACCATTAATTGCTACTTTTACTGCCATTATAATGGCCTCCTTTAAAATGATATTTAAAAAGCTTTAAACTTTTTATTACTAATTTAATATTACCTTTGCTGCTGCTTCATCAGTAATTAAAACTGTATTTTTAGGTGCAATACTTAAGTAAGCTTTAATTGCTTCACCTTTAGATTGTCCACCTGCAACAGCGAATATAAAATCTTTGGTTTCTAAATCTTCAAGTTGTAGTCCTATTGTCTTTACTTTGTAGACTACATTTCCTTGAGCGTCAAAATAGTAACCGAAAGCTTCTGCGACGGCTTGATGATGTTGAAGGTTTTCAATCACCTGTTCTGACGATTGTCTACGATACGCCATCTTCAGCGCATCACCAATACCGTGAATTGTTATATTTGCTTGTCTAATTTTATCTAATGTATGAACCACAGAGGGTTCCATCAGAAGTGTATTATATGTTGATTCACTTACATTATCTGGTACATAAAGTGTTGTATAATAACCACCTGTTTGTTGCGCCATGCTCGCTGAAATCGTGTTAGCTTGATAAATAACATTTTCACCAAGACCACCACGAGCTGGTACGAAAAATACATTAAATGGTAGAAGATGCATGGCTCGGCTTACATTTGCCATTGTTGAACCACCTGTTACTGAAACAATAGCGTCTTCATATAAGATGCTTTCTAATAATTGGCCAGCTTGTCTTCCCATTTCGGATTTAACATTCTCTTGAGCATCTGCATCACCAGGTATAACGTGAACTTCTTTAATACCAAAAGTTGACTTAATTTGATTAGCTAATTGATTATCATCAGTATAAATATTGAAATATTCGTTAAGCTGATTCAAAACTGACTTGCCTTCTTCAGTGATTTCCATTCCAGTCGATTTGACTTGAATTAAATCTTGCTTTTTCAACATATCAGTTTCAGATCTTAAGACACGTTCGGTAATGTCCATGTGCTCACTTAAACTTCTTCTACCTACTGGTTGATTATTTGAGATAGTAGTTAAGATAGAAAAGCGTCGATACATTTTATCAATTAAATCAGGTATCAGCTTCTGTTGAATTTTAATCAAGTCCTTCACTACTACCTTCCTCCTTTATGTATAAAAGGTAACCAATAGCATAAACCCAGTTTGACTTATTGTGTCCCGCGCGGGACAAAATCTAACCTCTTTACACTTGCAATAGTACTATTGTGTTGTTGAAAATGCAAGAGAAAAACTCTAATATTTAAAATTATCTGTAAAATCCCCTAATTTAAGTAGTATTTCCCTTTTTGTAAAGTGCCACAAAGTTTAATTAAACCCTTATTTTGTAGTATTACCCTTTAAGTTTAGAAATTATTCTTTTGCAAAATACTTTCTTGTTTAAACTATTTTAATTTACAATATAAGAAATTCATTTAAGGAGGATGAAGAAATGGTTCGAGAAAATGATAATAATGTAGAAGTCATTGACCCTGAAGATCGTAGATATAAAGATGGTAACTATTTTAATGGTAATGAACGTAACAACTATTCAATAAGATATCATTATGGTTGTGGTTGTCCATTTGGTTGCCTTTCTTCAATAATCATTTCTATTTTGCTTTCAATTATTTTTACCTTTTTACTCAATTGGATGTTTTAAAAAAGTAAAAAGTGAGACTTGAAACATGACTGTTTCAAAATCTCACTTTGATAACTACTAACTATATTATTCATTACTATTTGATGATTCTTGGCTTGACTGACTTTGACTAGACGTAGCACTTCGTTGTGAAGTTTGTCTTGTGGTTGATTGCTGCGTAGACGACTGAGTTGTTGATCGTTGTTGGGTCTGTTGTGATTGTTGTGTTTGCGGTGATTGTTGCGTTCTAGTTTGATTGCTTGTCTGGTTACTATTAGACTTATCCGTATTTGACTCACTAGAATTACTATCACTGCTATTATTACTGTTACTTTCTTGAGTTGCTTGTTCTTTAGTGCGAGTTTCTTTTGTTGTAGCTTCTTCTTTAGTTGTTTTCTCTTGTGTTTTTTCTTCCTTAGTCTGTGCTTCTTTGGTTCTTTGTTTCTCTTCTGTTGATGGTTGTTGTTTAGTTCTTTGTTGAGTTGAAGGTGTTGCTTGTTGTGTCTGACGTTGTTGGGTTTGAGCTGTTTGCTGCGTAACATTTTCTTGAGTCACATTCGAACTATCTTCACTTGTTTTTTTATCTTTATCTGACTTATCCTTTTTGTCTTTATCTTCTTTGTCTTTTTTATCATTTTTATCTTTGTGCTCTTCAGTTGATTGATTGTTTAAGCGTTCACTTGAACGATTTGAATGATCTACAAATGCAAAAATCGCAAATGCTAATCCGCTTAATAATAATAAAACGATAATCGTACTAATAAGTTTCGAAATGCCACTCATTTTTTTCTTTTCCGGTTCACCAAAGTCATCTCTATTTCTATTGTTCTTAGACATAAGTTACCTCACTTTAATATATTAAAATTGTCTAGTCCCCTAAATGTAGCATATAATTTTACAGTAATTCGCACGGAAATGAAATAAAAAGGTTTAAGACATTAATTATAATGATACATAATCACTTATATATGATAACATCATAAGTAATTACAAACATCAATAATGCAAATTTAATTTTATTATAATGTGAAAGTGTGAGTCATAATGAAAAAATTTGTTTCTGAAGATATATTTGAAGATGAAAATGTTCCTAAACATAATCTAAAATCTATGATGTTGAATAATAATGATTATGATGACAGTCATACATCTCAGTTTGATTTTATATTTTTATCAGTCATTTTCATTCCTCTAATCATATTATTCTTAATCTTTATTCATTAGGACTATAATAGATATACAAAGAGCCCACACGATTCTCGCATGGGCTTCTACTAAAGGGAGTCAAAATTGACCTTCGTTTATTTTGTGTAGTCTATGGGGTATACTCAATTTACTCAGAGATATTGAAATCTACTATAGCGAAGGTACAAATTAATTATAACTTAACTTTAGATAATTTAAATCCTGTTTACAGCTTAGTAAATGACATATTATTGACTAATCATTGTACATTTTTTGAACAAGAAAAGTTCAATGTTGATAATAGAAAAGCTATCTTAATACTATAAATTAATAGAGGTGTAAATATGAAGCAATTCTTAATAACTGGCGGAACTGGAATGGTAGGCAGTCAATTAGTAAATGAATTAAAGAATCGCGATGTACATATTACAATACTAACTCGTAGTGATAAGCAAAGTGATGATCCAAAGATTTCTTATGTTAATTGGTCAAAAGACGGTTGGATGTCCCAAGTTCCAGATATAGATGTTGTAGTTAATTTGGCTGGTGCAACTTTAAATAAACGCTGGACTCCATCATATAAACAATTGATTATGACTAGTCGTATTCAGTCAACACAAGCACTAGTTGACTTGTTTAGCCAACGGGAACATAAACCTGAAGTGCTCTTTAATGCTAGTGCAATGGGTTATTATCCACCTAGTTTATATCATACGTATACAGAAAAATATCAAACACATCCGTTTGATTTTCTATCTGATGTGGTTTATCAGTGGGAACGTTTTGCTAAACGCTTTGAGTCATTTGGTACGCGAGTAGTACTTGGCAGATTCAGCATGATTTTATCTGATGATGGAGGCGCCTTACAGACGATGAAGCTTCCTTATAAATTCTTCGTAGGTGGTAAATTAGGATCTGGTTTCCAATGGTATTCATGGATTCACATTAATGACTTAGTGCGCGCAATTCTATTCACAATCGATAATCCTAAAGCAAAAGGTCCATTCAATATGGCTGCACCAATTGCTGAACGCCAAAATTTATTTGGATACACACTTGCGCGTGTCATGCATCGCCCTCATGAAACATGGGTACCATCATTCCTAATGCGATTAGCACTTGGTGAAATGTCTACGGTTGTTTTAGATACGCAAAGGGTATTACCAAATAAACTGGATGCGCTCGGTTTTATATTTAACTATCCTAATCTAAAAATTGCTTTCGAAGATTTAATAGATGCATAATAATTTAATTGGAGTTTTGAAAATGAATGACGAGAAATTAACTTATATTCTACTTATCATCGCAAGTCTATTTCTTATACTCAATGGTATTTTCGCTTTCGAACATAATTTAGTAATTATATTAATGTCTATATTCTTCATTTTAATTGGCATTATTTTACTTATTATATCTATTCGACTGTTCCTAAAACGTTCTTCAAACAATTAAAATAGTCATAAAAAAACGGGGAGTGTTTGTTTAAACACTCCCCATTTTTATGCCATGGTTAAATTCGATTATTTATCTTCTGGTTGCATAACATTATCAATTAAACCATATTCTTTAGCTTCGTCAGCAGTTAAGAAGTTATCACGATCAGTATCTTTTTGAATTTTTTCAATACTTTGACCTGTACGTTCAGCTAAAATTTTGTTTAATTTTTCGCGTGTTTTTAAAATGTGGTTAGCAGCAATTTCGATTTCAGTTGCTTGTCCTTGTGCACCACCTAATGGTTGGTGAATCATAACTTCAGCGTTTGGTAATGCAAAGCGTTTACCTTTTGCGCCAGCTGCTAATAGGAATGAACCCATTGATGCAGCCATACCGATACAAATTGTTTGTACATCTGGTTTAATATGTTGGATTGTATCATAAATTGCAAATCCAGCAGTAACACTACCACCTGGAGAATTAATATATAGATAGATGTCTTTCTCAGAGTCTTGAGCTTGTAAGAATAATAATTGTGATACAATTGAATTTGCTACATTATCATCAATTGCAGAACCTAACATAATAATACGGTCTTTCAATAAACGTGAATAAATATCGTATGCACGTTCACCGCGATTTGTTGTTTCGATTACTGTAGGAATTAAATTCATTTATATTTCCTCCTTGTGATTAACTGTTAATTAGTATTTTACATCAAAAGTCAAAAATGGTCAAAATTTAAACTCATCTAGCATTAAGAAAAGTTGACCATATTTTAATAGATTTTGTACACTATAAACATACATTCAGATTGTACTTTTAAAATAACAATTAGTACAGAAATTTGTCTTTATCATTTAATATCTCCTCGTAGTGTAACGGATAGCACGTAAGATTCCGGTTCTTAAGATAGAGGTTCGACTCCTCTCGAGGGGGCTAATATCTTCAATTATACATATTTAAATTTCAAGAATGCCGTTGTGACGGCGTTCTTTTTTATTTATCTTTTAATTAAAAACCAAAGAAAACTAAATTTCAGGGACTTTTCAGGGATCCAAGTCCCTAGTTCTAAAAAAGAACTCGCCAATCCATGACGAGTTTATACTTATAATTCTATTTTTTCACCACTTCGAATTTTGTCTGCAAGTTCATTTAACTTTCTTAAACGATGGTTGACTCCAGATTTAGATATCGGACCAGTCGATATCATTTCTCCTAGTTCTTTTAAAGAGATTTCTTGATGCTCAACTCGAAGTTTAGCAATCTCTCTTAAGCGATCAGACAAATTATCTAATCCGATTTCCTGTTCAATTAACTGAATACTTTCTACTTGTTTCATAGCGGCACTTACAGTCTTATTAAGGTTTGCAGTTTCACAATTTACTAAACGATTCACTGAATTTCTCATATCCCTAACAATTCGCACATCTTCAAACTTCAATAATGCCTGGTATCCACCTATTAAACTTAGAAAGTCAGAAATTTTTTCAGCTTCTTTTAAATAAGCAATACTACCCTTTTTTCGTTCTAAATGTTTAGCATTTAATCCATAACTATTCATTAATTTAGTTAAACCTTCAGAATGATTCTCATATTGAGAAAATATTTCTAAATGATAGGATGATGTCTCTGGATTATTTACAGATCCTCCAGCTAAAAATGCGCCTCTTAAATAACTTCTACGCATTTCATCATCTTTAATCATGCTAGCATCAATATCGTGAACAAAAATACCATTCTTTAATATACCAAGTTCATCTAGAATTTCTTTAGCTCGCACTTTTGTACGACAAATATAAATATTATTTTTCTTTAATTTCATTTTTTTACGAACTAGAATTTCCACTTCTACATTAAATATGCGTTTAATTAATGAATAAATTCTTCTAGCGGTCGTAGCATTCTCTGTTTGAACATTAATTACGAATTGTTGATTAGATAGGCTAAGTGCACCGTTCATACGAATTAATGCGCTAAGCTCTGCTTTGGCATTGCTTTCATCAACATCAATGCGTGTTAATTCATTCTTCATATCTGATGCAAAACTCATCACATTTCCCCCTCTAATCAATTTTATATATACATGTAACTAACATCCTATATAGTTGCACTATATTACACGAATACATTAATAAACATACGTTCTATATCATACCATAGTTATACAGATGATTAGAAGTGTTATTTTTTAGGTCTAAATTGAATCGTACTTGTCATTTCAAGTGCTAAATCATAGATCAATCTTGCTAAAACTTTAGTATTGTGACGTACTAAATGATCATCTAATATTTCGACTAAATTAGATGACGTAATCATTCTAATATTATGATCTGTAATTTTATGTTCATCCATAACAACCGGTTTAGCATTACGCTCTTTATAACGTTCTAACACTTTATCATCGTATTTATCATTACTACAGATGACATAATCAATAAAATCACTTCCAGCATGTTTATGTATTGCTTGAATATGGTCCATAACATCGTAATCTGATGTTTCTCCCGGTTGAGTCATAACATTAGATATATATAATTTAGGTGCTTTAGAACGTAAAATAGCTTCTGACATACCTTTAACACATAAATTCGAAATAACACTTGTGTATAGTGAGCCAGGTCCGAGCACGATTAAATCTGCATCTTCTAATGCGTCAATTGCTTCTTCCATAGGCTCAACATTTTCAGGTTCTAAAAAAACACGATCAATACGTTTGTATTTCTCTGGTATTTGAGATTCTCCTCGTACAATTTCTCCATCTTCTAACACTGCGTTTAGCATCACATTAGTATTCGTTGAAGGAATCACTTTACCTTTAATATTTAAAATCTTACTTAATTCTTTAACTGCATGACCGAAGTCATTCTTTATATTTGTTAAGGCTGCTAGTAATAAATTACCTAGTGAGTGTCCTTCGATTTGATTTTCTTTAAATCGATATTGAAATAATTCTTCAATGACTGGTTCAGCATCACTTAGTGCTGCGATAACATTTCTAATATCACCTGGAGCAGGTATATCCATCTCACTACGTATTTTGCCAGTACTACCACCATCATCAGCTACAGTAACGATGGCCGTTATATCAATGGGGTACTCTCTCAGCCCCCTCGCCAATACTGATAGGCCTGTTCCACCGCCTATGAGTACAATCTTTAATTGTTTCATTTTCTCACGCCACTTTCGATATGTGCATCTCTGTGATGAACATAGACATTATAATCAAATATTTCTGTTAATTCTTCACCAATGCGTTTAGCTAACGCAACAGAGCGATGTTGCCCCCCTGTACAACCTATTGCAATTACTAATTGTGATTTACCCTCTTTTTTATAACCTGGTATCATAAATTTCAGTAAATCCATTAATTTTTCGAAAAACATTTCAGTTTCTTTCCATTTCATAACATAATGGTAAACTGGTTCATCTTCTCCTGTCATCGGTCTTAAGTCTTCAACATAATAAGGATTTGGTAGGAAACGAACATCAAATACTAAATCTGCGTCTTTTTGTATACCATGTTTAAAGCCGAAACTTGATACATTGATACTAAAGGATTTAAAATTCTCATCTTCAAATTTTTCTTTCACTCTAGCTTTAAGTTCTTTCGTCGTCAATTGCGTTGTATCTACAATATAATTAGCGATTGTACGAATATTGCTAAGCAATTGCTTTTCTTCTAAGATCGAATCCATCAAAGACATTTGTCCATTTTCATTTAAAGGGTGGGCTCGTCTAGATTCTTTGTATCTAGAAATTAGTTTTTCTGTTTCCGCTTCTAAAAACATGACATCTACAATTACATCGTTTCTACTTTTGATTGCATCAATTTCTTCTACTAATGATTTAAATAATTCTTTACCTCTTAAATCTATAGCAATAGCTACTTTTTGCAAAGAAGGATTACCTTGTTCCATTAATTCTACAAATTTAGGGAGTAAAATAGGTGGTAGATTATCAACACAGAAGTAACCAATATCTTCTAAACATTGTATGACCACTGATTTACCCGCACCGGATAGACCTGTTACTACTAATAGTTCACTTTTACTCATTTCATTTTCTTTATGGTTCGTCATTTTGACACCGCCTAGTTAATCTTTTTATTGTATACATACGTTTTAGAATATCGTTAATTTACTTTCATAATATCATATGAGCTACTTATCGTAACTATTATAGCGATATCTGAATCTAATATTGATTTAAATAAAAAAGGCTAGAATTCATGCTTTAATCACTATATGATGTGATTGCATGCTCTAGCCTAATCTTATTTATGCTTCTTGCTTATCTTTTAATTCTTCAATGTAATCAATAGCACTTTGTGCTGCTATACTACCATCACCAGTAGCTGTTACAATTTGACGTAAACCTTTATCTCTAACATCACCAGCCGCAAATATACCTGGCACTTTCGTACTCATATTATCTTCAGTTACAATATAGCCCATATCATTAATAATTCCTAGATTCACAAATGGTGCTGTTAATGGTTTCATACCAATGTAGATGAATACCCCATCTGCATCTAAAGTTTCTTCAGAGGCATCTTTGGTAGAAACAAGTGTTACAGAACCTACTTTTCCATCTTTTTCGTTAATAGATTTTAAAGTATGACTCCATATAAAATCGATTTTGTCATTTTTAAACGCACGATCTTGCAAGATTTTTTGTGCTCTTAATTCATCTCTTCTGTGTACAATTGTAACTTTATCTGCGAATTTAGTTAGGAATGCACCTTCTTCAACTGCAGAATCCCCGCCACCTATTACAAATAGGTTTTTATTTTTGAAGAATGCACCATCACATACTGCACAATAACTTACACCGCGTCCACCTAGTTCTTGTTCACCAGGGACACCAATTTTTTTATATTCAGCACCAGTTGAAATAATTACCGCACGAGCTGTTATCTCTTTATTGCCTAAATTAATTTCTTTATAGTCACCTTTATCTTCAATAGATTTAATATCTCCATATTGATATTCAGCACCGAATTTTTTAGCGTGTTCGAACATTTTAGTTGATAAATCTGGACCAGTAATCATTTCGAATCCTGGGAAGTTCTCTACTTCCTCTGTATTTGCCATTTGTCCACCAGCCATGCCTCGTTCAATCATTACTGTGCTTAAATTTGCACGTGATGCATAAACTGCCGCAGTCATACCGGCTGGTCCAGCACCGATAATTGCAACATCATAATTTACTTCAGTCATTTTTATGCCTCCTACGTTTTTAATATCATGCGCATTATATATTAATATTTGAAATCTTTAAATTTATATGCTCAACAATTGATCAATTGCGTTATCTAACTTATAACGCGATACATTAAACAATTCCATAATTTTCTTTTTAGTCATATGGCTATGATAATAACGATGATATAGATAAGCATGTGCAGCTACATATCTGTCAACTTCACTAAAATCAACATCGTTCGCAATTAACCCTTCACTTTTATCAATCCAACTTATAAATAATTCCGTATCTTTCTGTATGTCGTCCATTTCATATAAACTCACTAAACCTTTGTGAATGAAATCTAATTTATTTAAATGCAGTCCCTGTACTAAATAAGTAAGGTAAAGTTTTTCATAGTCATTCATTGTTTCTAAAATAGACCAAATCTCTTGTGTCAATAATATTTCTTTACCATTTAATTGATTTAATAAAAACACACCATAAAGTCTATAATGGCTATCATCATCTAATAACAGTGGTAATATTTTTTGATCAAATGTTTGTTTACTCTCTTCAAGTACCCAAGGTGCGTAGCCCACATCAACTTTAGAAATTTGCAGTAACTTCTCCCAAAACACTTTACTCTGTTCTTTATTTCCGAGGTAATAATAATTAAAGCTCAATGCATTAAACATTTGAATTGAGGCAAATTTACCTTTTTTGTATAGTGGTAATAATATTTGTTGAGATGCATCGTACTGTTTTAAATAGCTTAGTACTATGCCCAATTTAAAACTTTCATCATCATTCATTGGTACTACTTTACTTAATATTTTAAGATACTTGTGATACTTATCTTTTTCATTCGTATTGTAAAGTAGCAATGTATAGTGACATAGTGCATGTACATCTGAATTATCTTCTGCTAATAACGCTTCAAACATGTCTTTAGCAATATCATATTCACTTAAATACAAATAGCACATTGCTAATAAGTTGCGAATGACTCTATGTTCTTGAATTTTCTCATCTTGATTCAAAATATATTTACGTGCATCTTGTAATCTTCCTTGAGAAAATAAATATTGGAATAGTAATTGCGTCGAGAAAAGTTGTGCTTCGAGCTGAATTTTATCTTCACTCATATAAGACACTTCGAATGTTTTTTCTAATTCTTCTCTAAAGTCAGTATCATCAGTTAAAATCACATAATTAATACCAAACAAGAAGGCCTTGTTTGGCTCATTAAGGTCAATGTTTAATTGACTAAGTTGGTAGTAACTGTCGGCAACATGATTACCTTCAATAATGCTGTCATAAAACAAATGCTCAGCTCGTCTACCTAAATTAAGTTTGTTTAAGCAATAAGCATACTTTAATTTAATATCAAAATCTTGTGGTGACAAATCAAGCACTTTTTTATAGTATTCTACTGCCTTATTAAAATCTTGCATTTTATATTTTTGATCAGCCATTTTACGATAAAATGGTTCATCAAATTTCATCGAGATAATATTGTCATTGTTTTGCGCCATTCTTTGTCACCTCTCTTTATTTATGATGTATTTGCATAGGATTGCCATATGCAATGGCATAATCTGGTATATCTTTTGATACAACTGTTCCAGCTTTAACGACTACATGATTACCAATATGTACACCTGGTAGAATGGTCGAATTTGCACCGATTAATGTATGATCACCAATGTACACTGGACCATAGCGATATTCATCCACTAATACTTCGTGCGTTAATATTGTTGTATTATAACCAATTACAGAATTATTGCCAATTGTAATGAGTTGCGGATAAAAGAGATCAGGCATTACTTTATAGGCAATAGCAGTATGTTGTCCAATGGTCATATTCAATAGATGAATGTATATCCAGCGTTTCCATTTTAAATTTGGTATAAAACGACATAATTCAATTAGCAATGTATTGGTGAATACTTTTGAAAAACGTACTAAACTATAAATTCGCCATAGCGGATTAATCTTATGATGGCCTTCTTTAGTTAACCGTCTCATGATTTCACTTTCGTCTTAGAGCTATTCCAAGTTAATGGACCTGCTTCTTTGTACAATGATGGTTGATATTTAATGCGACGATAAATTAAAATCACCAAACCAATTATAATTAAAATAACTGATACCAATTGCGCTACTCTAATATGACTTGTCAGCATTAAACTATCCGTTCTTAATCCCTCTACAAAGAAACGTCCAATTGAATACCATATTAAATAGAGTGTGAATGTTTCACCTACACGAAGATGCTTTCTAATTGTAATTAAAATGATGAATCCCAAAATATCCCATATAGATTCATATAAGAATGTTGGATGGTAGTATACCCCTTCAATATACATATTACGAATAATAAACTCAGGAATATGTAAATTTTCTAAAAAGGTTCTTGAGACTGGACCGCCATGGGCTTCATGATTCATAAAGTTACCCCAACGTCCAATACCTTGAGCTAAAATAATACTTGGTGCTACAATGTCACCAATTTGAAATGGATTTAAATTTTTAATTTTACAAACAATAATACCAGTGATAAATCCACCTAAAAGACCACCATGTATTGCAATACCACCATGCCATATCATTGGAATTTCAATAGGGTTTTGGGCGTAATATGGCCATTGAAAAATCACGAAGTAAATACGTGCAGCGATGAACCCAAAGATGGCACTGTAAAAGATGACGTCAACAAGCGTATCTTTATGTAAACCAACATATTTCAAGCTTTCTTGAGCTATGAAATAACCAATAAGGATTCCTACCGCAATAATGATACCGTACCATTTTATTGAAAGTGGACCTATGCTAAATGCAGTAGGATCAATATAATTCAGATTAAAAAGCATGTTTTAGTTCTCCTTGCTTTGATGACCTTTTTTTAAGATTTCTTCATTTAAACGTTGATTAAATTCTTCAGCTGTATTAATCCCCATTATATTTAAACGATAATTCATTGCTGCGACTTCTATAATGACTGCAACATTTCGTCCTGGTCTTACAGGAATTGTTTTTTTAGTGATTTCTGTATCAAGAATTTGTAATGTTTCTTCATTCAATCCAACTCGGTCATACAGTTTATCTTTATCCCAATTTTCAAGGTTAATGTTAAGACGAATTTGTTTTTGTGTGAGGATTGACCCCGCTCCAAATAATGTCATGACATTGATGATACCGAGACCCCTAATTTCTAATAAGTGCTCAATTAATTTAGGTGGTGTCCCTATTAATTCATCTTTAGTTATTTCACGAATTTCTACATTATCATCAGCTACGAGTCGATGACCTCTTTTCACTAATTCAAGTGCAGTCTCACTTTTACCTATACCAGAATCTCCAGTGATTAACACACCCACACCATAAACATCGACTAATACACCATGTAATGATGATGTCTTAGCTAATTCATGTTCAAGGAATGTCGTTAATCGACTCATTAAACTTGTAGTTGCATCCTTTGATACGATTAGTGGTGTATCCATTTCTTGAGCGGCATCAATCAGCTCTTGCGGAGGTTCTAATCCTCTTGTCACAATAATTGCAGGTGTTTCAGGACAACATAATTTTCTCATACGTCCATGACGTTCCTCGTCTGGTAATAAATTATAAAACGATAATTCTGTAGTACCTAGTAATTGAATGCGGTCTGCAGCATAGTGTGAAAAATATCCAGCCATTTCTAGACCTGGTCTAGAAATATCCGTATTTTTAATAGGTTTATGTAATCCTTTTTCACCCGTAAACAATTCTAATTTAAGTAATTTGACTAATTTCTCTGTCGTTAACATGAGTTCACCTCAAAATTTTCACTTGAATTCATTCACCTATTATCATATCAAAAATAAAGACAAGATTAATATAAAAAAGAAGAAATCCTATTATATTTGTTTCGTATACACCTTAGATTGCTTTTAAATGATTAAGGGAACAACATACAGTTTGTATTAAATCACTTAACCTCACTTATTGAATTTCTTATTACAATTCCCTTTGTTGGGTTTAATGTTATGTTATTAAAAAAACTGAGAAAAGCTCGATGTGAGCGTATTCTCAGTTAAGTCATTTAATGCGAGATGCCTATGATCCCTTAAATTACTATTAATTTTCAAAATCTATATTTCAATTTATTCAACTTTATCTCGTTCAAGTACCGTTTTTAAATATTTACCTGTGTATGATGATTCTACATTTGCAATCTCTTCCGGTGTACCAGTAGCAACTAGTGTACCACCACCATCGCCACCTTCAGGTCCTAGATCAATAATATGATCTGCTGTTTTAATGACATCTAGATTATGTTCAATAATCACAACAGTATCCCCGTTCTCAACTAGACGATTAAGCACTTTTAGCAAACGACTAATATCATCGACATGCAAACCAGTTGTAGGTTCATCAAGAATATAGATGGAACGACCAGTTGAACGTTTATGCAATTCAGATGCTAATTTAACACGTTGTGCTTCTCCTCCTGATAGAGTTGTAGCTTGTTGTCCAAGCGTGATGTAACCTAAACCAACATCTACAAGTGTTTGTAATTTACGATGTATTTTAGGAATGTTTTCAAAGAAATACGTTGCTTCTTCGACTGTCATTTCAAGCACTTCAGCAATATTCTTACCTTTATAAGTCACTTCTAATGTTTCACGGTTATAGCGCTTCCCATCACAAACTTCGCATGGAACATACACATCAGGTAAAAAGTGCATTTCAATTTTAATAATGCCATCACCTTTACAAGCTTCACAACGTCCACCTTTAACATTAAAGCTAAAGCGTCCTTTTTGATAACCACGAATTTTCGCTTCATTAGTTTGAGCAAATACATCACGTATATCATCAAATACGCCAGTATAAGTGGCTGGATTAGAACGTGGCGTTCTACCGATAGGAGATTGGTCAATATCAATAATTTTATCTAATTGATCAATACCTTCAATGCTATCAAAGGCACCCGGTTTAACTTTAGATTTATTTATTTTTTGAGCTAATGATTTATATAATACTTCATTAACTAGTGAACTTTTACCTGAACCAGACACACCTGTTACAACTGTCATTACAGACAATGGAATATCTACATCTACACCTTTTAAGTTATTACTTCGTGCACCTTTGATACTAATTTTGCGATCAATTACTTCTCGACGATGTTCAGGAACGTCGATATGTTTCTTACCGCTTAAATATTGTCCTGTTAAAGATTTCTTATCTTTCATGACTTTACTTGGCGTACCACTAGAGACGATTTCACCACCATAATTACCTGCACCAGGACCGACATCTACGAGATAATCAGCTGCTCGCATAGTGTCATCATCATGTTCAACAACAATAAGTGTATTGCCCAAATCTCGCATTTCTTTTAAAGTACTTATCAAACGATCATTATCACGTTGGTGTAAACCAATAGAGGGTTCGTCAAGCACATAAAGTACCCCTGTTAAGCGTGAACCGATTTGTGTCGCTAATCGAATACGTTGTGCTTCACCACCAGAAAGAGTACCTGACGCACGATTAAGTGTTAAATATTCTAATCCAACATTATTTAGAAATGACAATCTTGAAATGATTTCTTTTAAAATTTGATTTGCAATAGCTCTATCTTGTTCTGAAAGCTCGATATTTTCATAGTAATTTAATGCATTCTTGATAGAATATTCAACTACTTCTCCAATATTATATCCACCAACGTAAACAGATAACGCTTCTTTACTCAAACGTTTACCGTGACAAGTTTCGCAAGGCAGTTCAGTCATGTATTTACTCATTACTTCACGTGTATATTCTGATGGTGATTCATGATAACGACGGTCAATGTTGGGAACAACACCCTCGAATTTCATTCTTCTATGACGTGTCCCACCGTTACGACTGTGAAAAGAAAAATCAATTTCTTTATCACCTGAACCATTCATTAATATGTTTTTCTGTCTATCAGTCAACTTTTTATATGGCTTATCCATATTTATTTTATATACTTCACATACGCGTTTTAATAAAGTTGGGTAAAAATCTGAGCTCGTAGGTTCCCATGGTTCAATCGCACCTTCATTTAGAGTCTTATTAGGGTCTGGAACTACCAAATCAAGATCGACCGTTAATCTTTGACCTAAACCATCACAAGTTGGACAAGCACCAAACGGACTATTGAAACTAAACATTCTAGGTTCTAATTCACCAATAGAGAACCCGCAAATTGGGCAAGCATGATTCTCAGAAAATTTAAGGTCCTCTCCATCAATTACATCGACAGTAATATTGCCATCAGCTAATTCTAAACCTGTCTCAATTGAATCTGCTAAACGTGTTTCAATACCATCTTTAACTACCAAACGGTCTATGACTACCTCGATGGTATGGTTTTTATTTTTATCTAATTCTGGAACCTCATTGACATCGACAATATCGCCGTCAACTCTAAGACGTACATAGCCTTTTTTACCAATATCTGCGATAAGTTTCTCATGACTACCTTTTCTATGAGAAACAACTGGCGCTAAAATTTGAATTTTAGTGCGTTCTTCAAGCTCTAAAATGCGATCAACCATTTGTTGCACAGTTTGAGATTCAATTTCAATATTATGATTAGGACAATATGGCTTGCCTATTCGTGCGTATAACAAACGAATATAATCATAAATCTCCGTTACCGTTGCTACTGTTGATCGAGGATTTTTACTTGTCGTCTTTTGGTCAATTGAAATAGCTGGTGATAATCCCTCTATCGTATCAACATCTGGTTTATCCATCTGCCCCAAAAATTGACGCGCGTATGCACTTAATGATTCTACATAACGTCTTTGACCTTCAGCATAAATTGTATCGAATGCTAAAGATGATTTACCTGACCCAGATAGCCCTGTCATAACAATTAATTTATTTTTTGGAAGTTCAATGTCTACGTCTTTTAAGTTATGTACACGTGCACCCTTTACTACAATACTTGGTCCCTTCATTTAACTGTCACCCTTCTGCTTTTAATTCAAATAACATATCTCTTAGTTCTGTTGCTTTTTCAAAGTCTAAATCTTTAGCTGCTTTTTTCATTTCTTTTTCTATATTTTCAATTGTTTTTTGTCTTTCTTTTTTAGTCATTTTCTTAGGTAATTCGTTTTGTTGTTTTTCATTTGTTTCATCATTATCAACCGTGGCACTAATAACATCATGAATTTTCTTATTAATTGTTTTAGGTGTGATTCCATATTTTTCATTATGTGCCATTTGTATATCACGACGTCTTTGCGTTTCATCAAGCGCATACTGCATTGAATCGGTAATTTTATCGGCATACATAATCACTTCACCTTTCTCATTTCGTGCAGCACGACCTATCGTTTGGATTAATGAGCGGTTTGAGCGCAAGAAACCTTCTTTATCTGCATCTAAAATAACAACTAATGAAACTTCCGGTATATCAATTCCCTCTCTTAATAGATTGATACCGACAACAACATCATACGTTCCCATTCTTAAGTCACGAATAATTTCAATACGTTCTAACGTTTTAATCTCTGAGTGTAGGTAATTTACTTTTATACCCGCTTCTTTCATGTATGTCGTTAAATCCTCACTCATTTTTTTAGTTAACGTTGTGACTAAGACACGTTCATCTCTATCAATACGTTCTTGAATTTCACTAAGTAAATCATCAATTTGATTTTTAGTTGGTCGAACGTCAATTTTAGGATCTAAAAGACCAGTAGGACGAATAATTTGTTCAATCATTTCATCGGTATGTTCAATCTCATAAGGTCCTGGTGTAGCTGATACATATACCAACTGATTCGTTTTTTGTTCAAACTCCTCAAATTTTAATGGTCGGTTATCCATCGCACTAGGTAATCGGAAACCATGATCTACTAACACTTGCTTACGCGCACGGTCACCGTTAAACATCCCTCTTATTTGTGGCAATGTAACGTGAGACTCATCGATCATTACTAACCAGTCATCACCGAAATAATCTAGTAACGTATAAGGTGTTGAACCTAAAGGTCTTAACGTTAGATGTACAGAATAGTTCTCGATACCCGAACAGAATCCCATTTCTCTCATCATTTCTAAATCATAATTCGTTCGTTGCTCTAGACGTTGTGCTTCTAATAGCTTATTCTCATTTTTTAATTCTTTTAATCGCTCTTCTAATTCCTTCTCAATACGCTCTATGGCAATCTTCATTTTTTCTTCTCGTGTTACGAAGTGAGACGCCGGGAAAATCGCGAAATGTTCACGTTCGCGAATGACTTCTCCCGTTAAATAATTAACTTCTCGAATACGATCAATTTCATCGCCAAAAAATTCAACACGAATACACATTTCTTCACGTGAGGCTGGGAAAATTTCAACCACGTCGCCACGTACTCTAAATGTACCACGTTGGAAATCAATATCATTTCTAGAATATTGTACGTCTACGAGTTTACGAAGCAGTTCACTTCGATCCATTTCCATACCAACTCGAACACTTACTACTAAATCTTTATATTCTTCCGGATTACCTAAACCATAGATACAGCTGACACTGGCAATGATAATGACATCATCACGTTCAAATAATGCACTTGTGGCAGAATGTCGTAGTTGGTCAATTTCGTCATTAATTGAGGCATCTTTCTCAATAAACGTGTCTGTTGAAGGTACATAGGCTTCTGGTTGATAGTAATCATAGTAACTAACAAAGTATTCTACTCTATTTTCAGGAAAGAATTCCTTAAACTCACTATACAGTTGTCCCGCTAATGTTTTATTGTGTGCAATGATGAGCGTTGGTTTCCCCACTTCTTTAATAACATTACTCATTGTAAATGTCTTACCTGTACCAGTGGCACCTAAAAGCGTTTGATGACGCTTTCCTTCTTTAACACCTTTGACTATTTTCTCTATTGCTTGTGGTTGGTCCCCTTGTGGATCAAACTCAGAATTCAATTTAAACGGGTAATGTTCCACCATTCTGATAAGCGCCTCCTTGAATTAAGCATTCTTAACTATTTATTTGAAACTTTGGTGTAAATAAATGATGTATGAAAATTTAACAATGATTTGTTTTAAATTGTATCTTTATTCTTAATAAAAATTCTACTGAAATAATTTAAATGACCTCTTTAAGTGAAAATCATAAATTCATTCACTTAATAATTTCCTATTATTTGTATAGTATTCTCACATAAGGCTATTTTATCAAATATATAAATAAAAATACAAACGTTTGTTCGCTTACGTTTGTATTTTCAAAATCATTTATTATTATTTAATATTCCACTAATGCGTGTGATTTATTCATATACAATTTAATGGCGCCCGCTCTTAAATATGCTTTAAATTTTACTTCCATCTGGACAAATTGTGCATTTACACTATAAATCAACTTACAGTAACATTCAAAAGTTCTGTTTGATAGTATTTAGTCTTGATGCTTATGAAATTCAAGGTTATCTATAATGACATATCCAGCTAATAGGGATACTACATCGATAAAGATTATCCATTCATTATGAAAGAATCCTTTGTAAATTGAAGCAGCTATCAAAATCAATGTCACAATAACACCCACCCATTTACTTCGAGTTATGACACTAAACAACACGACTAATACACATGGAAAAAATGCAGCTAAAGCGTACCAAATCATTTATCTCACCCATTTATTCGATTTAAAATCGCCATTGTAGTTTCTCGCAATTCTGCTCGAGGAATGAAGTTTTCAGTTAGCATTTCTGGTATGACATTTTCTATGAAATCTTGAACAGAACTTAAGTGATCAAATTGCATGATTGTTTCCAAGCTGTGTTCATAAATTTCAAAGAATAAGTCCTCGGGATTACGTTTCTGTATTTCGCCGAACGTTTCATACAATAAATCAATTTTGTCGGCTACAGATAAAATTTGACCCTCTAACGAATCATCTTTCCCCTCTTGTAGTCGTTCTCGATAAATATCTTTATAAGGTTCAGGTATTTCTTCATTAATAAACGTGTCCACCATATCTTGTTCAACTTGAGAAAACAACATTTTCAATTCCGTTTTAGCATACTTCACTGGTGTTTTAATGTCACCAGTAAATACTTCGGCAAAATCATGATTCAGTGCTTTTTCATATAAACTTTTCCAATCAATAGTATTACCATGATGTTCTTCTACAGTCGCTAAATATTGTGCAATCTTGGTAACTTTAAAAGAGTGAGCAGCAACATTATGTTCAAAATATTTAAATTTACCTGGTAAGCGAATTAATTTCTCTAAATCAGAAAGTCTCTTAAAGTATTGATGAACACCCATTTTACCTTACCTCCATACTCTGTTAAATAAAGATTATACTTACATTTATTATATCAATCAACATTTCTATGAGAAGTGTCAATTCTTTATACATTGTAAAATGTTTAAAAAGTATAAAAAATAAGACCCTCAGCATAGTTTCACGCTTAAATGAACTATCGAGGTGTCTTATGTATACAATTTGTCGAATGATTATATTACGATTCGTTAAATTGAATTTGAAGCTTTCATCATTTTATCAAATACCTTGGTTGGCAATATAGCATGTAAAAATTCAAAGGATTTAGCTGCAAATCCTGTTAGACAACGTGGTTTAGGTTTATTACTATCTATTGCTTTTGCAATCGCTTTTGTTACTACCATTGGATTTGAAAGCATATTAGAATGATATTGCTTTTTCATACTTTGAGTCACTTTCATCGCAGTAGCTTCATAGGCACCGCCTTTTGCAGAATCAGCTAGTTTATCAGCAGCGATGATCCCCCAATCTGTTTTAATCCCACCTGGTTCAATAATAGATACTTCTATCCCGAATTCCTCTACTTCCATTCGTAAAGCATCGCTAAAGGCTTCTAATGCATATTTCGTAGCATGATACCAAGCGCCAAAATAAGTTGTAAGTCGTCCACCCATAGATGAAATATTAATGATATGTCCTGATTTTTGTGCTCTCATATGTGGTAAAACTAGCAGTGTAATACGTGCTAAACTAAATATATTTACATCAAATTACTGTTTCGCTTATTCAATTGTGACATCTTCGATTGCACCATATGAACCATAACCGTCATTATTAACGAGTACATCAATTCTTCCTTCGTTTTCGATAATAGTATCGATTGCCGTTTTGATTGAATCTTCATTTGTTAAATCTAATTTTAATGGGTTCACCTGTTTTATGTTTTCAAGACTTTCTATCCACCGACTAGCGCCATAAACTATATTTCCCTGTACTGCTAAATATTCTGCTGTTTTATAACCAATACCACTTGTTGCTCCTGTAATTAAAATGACTTTTCCCATAAACGGTTCCATCTTTATATTCTATTTTGAAAACACGATTATACGTAAAAAGCACAAATCTATTATTAAAAATTCGCTTACATTGAGCTTACTTCAATACATAACAATTATTTCATTTTTCTTTTATTAACCAATATATACTAGTTACACAGGAATGTATTGTGATAAGTATTTTAATTAAAGATTAGATTGTTTTCCTAAAATGTACAGAAAGCGGTTCCTAACCATTTATATAAAATACCCCCCCTTGCTCTAACTATGCCGCGCTAATTCGTTTAATCTTCCTATAAATTTCTATAAAACGGCATTTTTCAAAAAAAGAGCTCAATAACTATGCTAAATTGCATAGCCATTGAACTCTGACATCTGAATATATTAAAAATAATGTCTATAAACTTGTTAGTGAATAAAATTATAGCTCGAAGTGTTTGTAATTGTTCTATTTGTAACATGGTTATAATGACCATTCCAGTTCATTTCTGAAACATATACTGATCCATCTTGATTAACATGTTCCACGACACCTACATGACCATAATAACCAGCAGTTGTTTGGAAAATAGCACCTACTTCTGGGCGATTATCTACTGTTAATCCGGCATTTTTTGCTGAGTATGCCCAGTTATTAGCATTACCCCAATAACTACCAATTGAGCGTCCTAATTGTTGTCGTCGATCAAATGCATAGTATGTACAATTTCCGAAACTATAACGGTTACCTTGATTGGCAGTTGTAACATGTTGATACGATACTGGTGTATTCACTGATGAGTGGTATGAATCGTGCGTAGCAGTTGTAGGTGCACTTGTAGGTACAATATTGTAACCAGTCACATTTGTTGTGCTAGCACTTAGCGATTGAGGTACCACATCTCTTTGATTAAATACTGTGGTTTCTGCATAAGTTTGTGCATAATTGATCTCTTTATTTTCTAATTTTGCTGCACCTTTTTCACTTACTGCAATTAAGTCACCTGGATGAATTAATGCAGTTACACCTGGGTTAAAGTTATATAATTGTTCAAGTGATAAGTGATGTGATAACGCAATTTGGTATAATGTATCACCAGCTTTAACTTTAACGATATCTTTATTTGTTAATCCTAGATTTGTTTCTTGCTCCGCTTGACTATTGTAAGTATTTGATTGTTGTGAAGTTGTATGTGTTGAATTTGTATATTCTTGTGCATTAGCTAAACCACTTAAACCTGCTAAAGCTGCAATAGAAGTCAATGTTACTGTAAGAGTCTTATTAATCATGTTGTCATTCCTTTGTTGTTTTATATTATTATTCTTTTATACTGTAGCACAACATATTTTGTAGAAGTTCAATGTTATCGGCTTGTAATATAAAGGTTAAAAAGGGCTTAAATAACATATGAAATTGTATACTCTAGTAATAAATAACATTACATTTTACATTTACTTAGCTATTATTTAGATTCTCAAAAAATAAAGAGTAAGACAATGAATTCAAAACGAACTCTATCTCACTCCTATTTTCAATTCTATTACATTAATTGTCACTTTGATTCATTGTATATCTTAAATACGATTCAATAAATGGTCCAATCTCCCCATCCATGACTGCATCAACTTTACCAGTCTCTTCATTTGTTCGATGATCTTTTACCATAGAATAAGGATGGAAAACATATGAACGAATTTGGCTTCCCCAACCAATTTCTTTTTGTTCACCACGTATTTCAGCCATTTCACGTTCTTGCTCTTCTAATTTTAATTGGTATAATTTAGCTTTTAACATTTTCATCGCTGCTTCACGGTTTTTAATTTGTGAACGTTCATTTTGGTTATTGACTACGATGCCTGTTGGATGGTGTGTAATTCGAATTGCAGATTCTGTTTTATTTATATGCTGACCTCCAGCACCTGATGCTCTAAATGTATCTACTGTAATATCGTCAGGATTAATTTCTATTTCAATTTCATCATTATTAAATTCCGGAATGACATCACATGAGGCAAATGACGTGTGACGGCGCCCAGATGAATCAAATGGAGAAATTCTAACTAGTCTATGAACACCTTTTTCGGCTTTTAAATAACCATACGCATTATGCCCTTTAATTAACAATGTGACACTTTTGACGCCCGCTTCATCACCTGGTAAATAATCAACAGTTTCAACTTTAAACCCTTGTTGTTCACCATAACGTTGGTACATACGTAGTAACATACTAGCCCAGTCTTGTGATTCAGTACCACCAGCACCCGGATGTAATTCTAAAATTGCATTATTCGCATCATGTGGACCATCTAATAATAATTGCAATTCAAACTGATCAACTTTCTCTTTGAAGTCAAGAACATTTTGTTCTAAATCACTCTTTACATCATCATCTAACTCTTCTTGTAATAATTCCCAAGTTGCCGTCATATCCTCAACTTCTTCTTCTAATTCATGATAACCATTTACAACTGATTTTAATGCATTATTTTTATCAATAACATCTTGTGCTTTATTTTGATCATCCCAAAAGTCAGGTTCAGTCATCATTTCTTCATATTCTTGAATATTTGTCTCTTTATTTTCAAAGTCAAAGAGACCCCCTAATTTGTGCTAAGTTGTTACGATATTCATCTATATTTCGCTTAATTTCAGATAATTCCATATTTATCTCTCCTATTCTTACCTAATTCATATTTGATAGGATATGTAAAAAGTAGGAGCGTGAATTCTTTTTCACAACTCCCACTTATTATTAAACATAAAACCTATTCTTCTTTTCCATGACAATTTTTATATTTCTTGCCACTACCACATGGACATGGGTCATTACGACCAACTTTGTCGCCTTTAACAATAGGTTGCTTTTTAGCTTTTTCTTTGCCATCTTCAGCAGAGACATGTTGAGCTGTTCCAAAGTCAGTTGTTTTCTCTCTTTCTATATCTTCATCAACTTGAATTACAGATTTAAGGATGAATTTAGATGTATCTTCCTCAATATTTTGCATCATCATATCAAATAACTCATGACCTTCATTTTGATAATCACGAAGTGGATTTTGTTGTGCATATGAACGTAAATGGATACCTTGACGTAATTGATCCATAGTATCAATATGATCTGTCCAGTGAGTATCTATAGAGCGTAGTAATATCATACGCTCAAATTCAGCCATTTGGTCACCAATTTTGGCTTTTTGGCTTTCATATACTTTTTCAATTTTAGACCAAACTACTTCGAAGATGTCTTCAGAATCTTTACCGTTAATTTCTTCTTCTTTAAGATCGCCTTCTTGTAAAAAGACATCATTAACGTAATTAATAAACGGAGCGTAGTCAGGATTGTCATCTTCTTCACTTATATGATAGGTCACACCACGTTGTAATGTAGAACGTAACATTGCATTAACTAATTGTGAACTATCCTCTGAATCGATAATATTGTTTCTTTCATTGTAGATAATTTCACGTTGCTTACGTAACACTTCATCGTATTCAAGTATACGTTTACGTGCATCAAAGTTGTTACCTTCAACACGTTTTTGAGCAGATTCAACAGCGCGGGATACCATTTTTGATTCAATAGGAGTCGAATCATCCATGCCTAAACGGTTCATCATTTTTTGAAGTCTTTCAGAACCGAAACGAACCATTAATTCATCTTGAAGTGATAAATAGAAACGACTATCCCCTCTATCACCTTGACGACCAGAACGACCACGTAATTGGTCATCTATACGTCTAGATTCATGTCGTTCAGTACCAATAACTGCTAAACCGCCAATTTCTTCTACACCTACACCTAGTTTAATATCAGTACCACGACCAGCCATGTTTGTCGCTATTGTCACAGCACCTTTTTGTCCTGCATTTGCAACAATTTCCGCTTCACGTTCGTGGTTTTTAGCGTTTAATACATCGTGTCTAATACCACGTTTTTTAAGTAAATTAGAGATATATTCACTTGTTTCAACCGCAACAGTACCTAAAAGAACGGGTTGACCTTGTTTATGTTTTTCGACTACGTCTTCAACGACTGCATCAAATTTACCTTTTTGACTAATGTAAATTAAATCAGATTTATCATCACGTTGAACAGGTTTATTCGTAGGAATTTGTGTAACCGTCATATTATAAATATTACGGAATTCTTCTTCCTCTGTTTTTGCAGTACCAGTCATACCAGCTAATTTATTATACATACGGAAATAGTTTTGGAAAGTAATGGATGCCATTGTTTTCGATTCATTTTGAATTTTAACTCCCTCTTTAGCTTCTATCGCTTGGTGAAGCCCTTCAGAGAAACGACGACCAGGCATTGTACGTCCAGTAAATTGGTCAACAATGAGTACTTCTCCATCAACAACCATGTAGTCCACGTCACGTTGTAATGTTACGTGTGCTTTTAATGCTGTATTAATGTGACTAATAACTTCCACATTCTGTACATCATATAAATTTTCAATTTTAAACATACGTTCAGCTTTGTCTGCACCTTGTTCAGTTAAATGCACTGCTTTTGTCTTTTCATCATATTTATAATCATCTTCAGCTTTTAACATTTTGGCGAACACATTTGCTTGTGTATATAATGACGTAGATTTTTCTGCTTCCCCAGAGATAATTAAAGGCGTTCTAGCTTCATCAATTAAAATAGAGTCTACCTCATCGATGATTGCAAAATGTAATGGTCTCATTACACGCTCTTCGGCATAGTTCACCATATTATCTCTTAAATAATCAAATCCTAATTCATTATTCGTACTATAAGTAATATCTTGAGCATAGGCTTCACGTTTTTCATTCGTTGATTTACTATTTAAATTTAATCCTACAGTTAGGCCTAAGAATTCATATAACTCTGCCATTTCTTCACTTTGAACACTAGATAAGTATTCGTTAACTGTGATTACGTGCACACCACGACCTGCAAGCGCATTTAAATACGTAGGCATCGTCGCTGTTAAAGTTTTACCTTCACCGGTTCTCATTTCAGCGATATCACCTTTATGAATGGCGATACCACCCATTACTTGCACTTTATAAGGTGTCATATTAAAGACACGTTTTGACCCTTCTCTTACTAAAGCATATGCTTGAGGTAAGATTTTATCTAGATAGTCATTTTGTTTTTTTACATCTTCAATTTCTTGTACTTCTTGTTGAAATTGCTTCGTCTTATTTTTAATTTCTTCATCAGTTAAGATAGCCATATCTTCCTCTAATGAAAGTACTTCATCGGCTATTTTACTTAGACGTTTAGTTTCTTTTTTATTGCTGTCAACAATTTTTGATAAAAATCCCATTACGTCCGCTCCTTTAGCTTAAAAACTGTTTGGCTTACAACAGTTTATCATATCATTTATACTTTAGAATTTATACTTAAATACTCATATAAGTGCGACGCTTAATTGTGCGCAACTTAAATAACTTATTTCCTTTTTCCCCTAATTTGAATCGCTAAGCCTAATTTATTATTTAAATATCCAATTACCTCATTACATTAGCACAGCATGATATTAGCGTCCACGAATTACTATAATATTAGTTACAAAAAAGAGTGGAACAGAATTCATTTTGAATTCATCGTCCCACCCTTATAAGGATAACTATAACTGAGTGTATTTTATTATTATTATTACCTTCTCAGCTTAGTTATATCTGCAAATTGTCATTGTGAACTTAACACCATAAATATATTTCAAAATTGATTTAAATTAATAACTTACTATTAATCAATTATTCAGTCGTTTCAATTAATCCATATTTACCGTCTTTACGTTTATAAACAATACTTGTACCATCTGTTTCACGATCAGTGAAGATATAGAAATCATGTCCTAATAATTCCATTTGTAATACTGCTTCTTCAGAATCCATTGGTTTTAAGCTAAATTGTTTAGAACGAATAATCTCAATTTCACTATCATTTGTTGGTTCAGCATTAATGTCATCAACATTTTCTGGCGGTGCTTCTTGTACTTCAGCTACAAACGCTTCTGGTTCTCCATGCGTTTTATGTTTACGATTAACACGTGTTTTATATTTACGTACTTGACGTTCTAATTTGCTAGTAACTAAATCAATACCTGCATATAAATCATCATGTCTTTCTTCTGCTCTTAATGTAACATTCTTCAATGGAATTGTTACTTCGATTTTAGTTGTAGAATTTTGATACGTTTTTACTTTTACGTGTGCGACTGCATTAGGCACATCGTTAAAATAACGTTCAAGTTTACCAATTTTGTCCTCAATATAGTTGCGGATGGCATCTGTAATAGTGAGGTTATCTCCATGAATTTCAAATCTAATCATAGCTATCTCTCCTTTAACCTCTTATGTTGGTAATTCTTACTATTATAATACCACGTTTAACCTATCTTGAAAACGTAAACACTTTGAATTTTCTGACATTTTTATCGTATAATTTACACCCTGCATGATGAATTGTTAATCCTGTTGTATAAATATCATCAACGAGCAATATTTCTTTATCGGTTAAATCCACATCTTCTTTAATATAAAAAGGATTCATAGCTCTTGCTCTCTCTACTTTCCCAAGTTTTGACTGTTTGGGACGCAATTCAGTTGCCAAAAGGTTCGAATATTGAACCCCCATTTTTTCTAATACTGTTGCGACTGGGTTAAATGTTCTTTGAGTGTCTCGTTCAATTGGAGATGGAATAGGTACAATCAGATCACAAGATGTTTTTGGTAAGTTGAGTTGTGAGGCTATAACCTCAGCTAAATAATAATCTTTCATTAGTTTGTATTGCTGTATCATTTCTTTCATAATACCGGAATATTCGTAGTCACAATAAAGCTGTTCCATTAGTTTAAAATTTTTAGCTAAAAATTGACAATCCAAGCAGTCATTTTCTTTATTATCCCGATAATTTAAGCACTTAGGACAACGTTGGTCATTCTTAATTAATTTCACACTATCCCACATTTCTAGACATGATGAACACATACGTTGAGGTACTTGATAAAAGTTAAAAACATTAAGCGATTCATATATTGGCAATCCGCATTGTATACATTTAACCAATTACCCACCCACTTTCTATACCTAATCGATTCATTTTTTTAATTTCTCTTTTAGCTTGTATCATAGCTATACTTACACCTTCATGCATAAATATCACTTTTCCTGTAGGTGCTTCTTGTTTACGACCAACCCGCCCCGCAATTTGAATAAGTGCAGCCTTTTCAAAAGTATGTGCGTTGATGACAATGACATCTAATTGTGCCATTGTGAAACCTCTTTCTAGAATTGTTGTCGTAAAAACGATAGCATGTTCACCGTTTCGTAGTGCTTGAACTTTGCTAAATCGTAGTGCATCTTTGCTTGAAACATAGATTAAATCTGAAAAGTGGTAACAATAATGTTGGTACGTCTCTACCATCAATTCAATATTGTTAAAGAATACTAGTGTGTATCGTTTTTCGTTAATTTGATTCATTAAAATTCTTTTCAATTTAAGTTGTATATGCTTAACGTTTAATTTGAAATATGTGAAATTGGGGACTGGTAGTGGATGTTTATGGAAACGTGCAGGTAAGGTAATGATTTGCTCAGAAGACAAACGGTTCAACAGCTCTTTCGGAGGTGTTGCCGTCATAAATATGTGGCTATGCTTTTGTTTTGATGATAATCGAATCGCCTCCATAAGCCGAGGATCCATTGATAAAGGAAAGGCATCAACTTCGTCGATAAATATAACATCAAAGTGAGATTTAAATCTAAACAATTGATGAACGGTTGCAACAATGAAGTGACCATTATATTGTTGTTGGCTATTTTGGTGTAATACATCTATGTCTTCTGAATTGAATGCTTCTTTAATGCGCAAACTAATTTCTACTACAACATCTACTCTTGGGGATACTATGGCTACATTAAACCCAAGTTGGCGTGCTACCCGTATACCTTCATACATCATTTCAGTCTTACCCGCACCAGTAACCGCATATAATAATAATGGTTGAAGCGTTTTAATTGCTTGTACAATGGCCTCTGAAGCATATTGTTGTTGTTCTGATAATTGAAAGGGTAAGTCGTAATATCCATCAGAAATAGAATTCTCACTTTGCGTAATCCTAAATTCTGTAATATTGTCCATGCGCCCCAATTGTATACAATACCTACAATAAATAATACGTTCTTCTGAAAAAGGTGTTTCATATTCATACATATAACGTTGTCTATATTGCCACATTGAAGACATTGATAACCATCATCTGTAGCGATAATACCTGGTGTAACTTGAGTAACTGTCTCATCACTTAACGTCACATCTGGACTAACTAACTTTCCGTAGAATTTTATTACGAATCACTCCTTATAAAATAAAAAAGCCTAAAAGATGTTAAAAAAAGTATTGAAACACTATGTGATAAACAATACTTTCTTAAACGCTTTTAGACTTAAATTATAAACAATTAATTAATTTCGATTTTTCTTGGGAAATATCCTAAACCTAATCCGCCTGAACCAAGGTGAGATGCAATAACTGGTCCAAATTCTGAATACTGGATATTGATGTTTGGATATGTCTCTTTTAAATGGTTATAAAAGTCTTTACCTTCATCAATTTTATCACCATTGATTACAAAAACGGTCACTTCATCAATGTCTTTAATAATTTCAAAGATATTCTTTTCTAATGTATTAAGTGCACGTTTTTTAGTACGTATTTTTTCAAAAGGATGAATTTTGCCATCTTTTTCGAAACGAAGTACAGGTTTCATTTTTAATAATGTTCCAACCCATGCTTGAGCACCAGTTATACGTCCACTTTTTTGTAAATTCTTAAGATCATCAACAATTAAGTAAGCGCCAGCTTGTTCTCGGATTTCTTGTAATTCTTCAATAATTACTTCTGGTGTAAATCCTTTGTCAATGAGTTCTTTAGCATAGATTGTATAACTTCCTTCAATCATCGCTGCCAATTTACTATCAAACGTATGAACATTGACACCTTCTACCATTTCTCCAGCTTGTGTAGCTGATTGATAGCTGCCACTTATACCACTTGATAAAGCAATCACAATAATATCAGTGTAGCCTTTATCTCTTAACTTCTCATAATTCTCAATCCATTCCCCAATAGCCGGTTGACTTGTTGTTGGGAATGTTTTAGATGAGGCCATTTTATTATAAAAACGTTCAATTGGTACGTTATCATTCTCAGTAAACGTTTCTCCATCATCAAATGTAACACTTAATGGTGCAATAGGTATCTCATATTGGTCCATAAAGTCTTGTGGTAGATACCCAGTTGAATCTGCCATTAATGCGATTTTCATAGTAGTCCTCCTCAATTATACTCAAAGCTATTATAAATTATTTTTATTGAAAAAGAAATTCATAATCAGATATTTATTCATTTAAAATGAAGCGTGTATAATAAAGGTCAAATATTCTTTTTATATATTGGAGGTGAACATCTTTGAGCAATCATATTATTACGATTAAACAGGAACATTCGATTGAAAATGTCATTAACAAATCTAGATTCATCGCACACATCAAACCTGTTTCATCAGAGGATGAAGCTAAAGCATTCATAAACGAAATTAAGCAACAACATAAAGAGGCTACGCATAACTGTTCAGCTTATACAGTTGGTGATCAAATGAATATTCAGAAAGCCAATGATGATGGTGAACCAAGTGGCACTGCGGGTGTCCCTATGCTTGATATATTAAAAAAATTAGATGTACATAATGTTTGTGTCGTTGTTACTCGATACTTTGGGGGTATTAAACTTGGTGGTGGCGGACTTATACGGGCATATAGTGGTGCTGTTAGAGACATCATTTATGATGTAGGACGTGTAGAACTACGTGATGCTATTCCTACTACCGTGACTATCAATTATGATTTAACTGGAAAGTTAGAATATGAATTGGCCTCTACAACGTACTTACTAAGAGATACCACTTATACCGATAAGGTTAGTTATCAAATTGATGTCGTACAAACTGAATATGATGACTTTATTGCATTTTTAAATAAGAACACAGCTGGTAATTTCGAATTGCATGAAGCAGACGTAAAGAAATTACCATTTGATATACCCACTAATTAATAAAAAACCTTGTTTGTATAACACTACCTAATCATTTAAGTAGTTATTACAAACAAGGCTTTATTTTTTATCATGTTGATCTACACCATTATCACCGTGATGTTGTTCATTCTTTTTTGTTATTAAATTAAGTATCGGACGGTAACTATCATCAATCAAACCTGTAAATTCAACAATCAATTCAATTGTGATAACAATTAAAATGAACATTATGAGTACACCTAAAGGTTGAGATAAGTATAAAATGATACTTGATAAACTAAATAAAATCGCTATTGAATAAATTAATAATACTGTTTGTCTATGGCTATATCCTAAAGCTAAAAGTTTATGATGCAAATGCGACTTATCTGCTTGCATAATATGCTGACCATTTCGCATTCTTCGAATCATTGCAAATAACGTATCAATAAATGGTACAGCTAAAATCACAATTGGGAAAAACAATGAAATAAATGTGATGTTCTTAAAGCCAAGTAAGGATAGAAAACCAATGATAAATCCTATCAGTAGTGCACCACTATCCCCTAAAAAGATCTTAGCTGGGTGAAAGTTGAAACATAGAAATCCTAATAATGATCCTATTAGTACACTACAAATCATAATAATAAATACATTAGCCTGTAAAATCGCAATAAAAGCAATTGTAATAAGACCAATTGCAGATACTCCAGAAGCCAGTCCGTCTAAACCATCAATTAAATTGATAGCATTAGTTATCGCCACAATCCAAATAATGGTAATCGGTATACTTAATATTCCAAAATGAATTGTCGGGCCCATAGGAAACGAAATAAAATCTATTGTAATTCCATAAAATGCTACAATTGAAGCTGCGACAATTTGACCAATTAACTTTAAAATAGGCTTTAAATCATAAATATCATCAATTAATCCTACTAAATACATAACTATAGCCCCCATAACTAAGGGCTTAACTTCTCTTTCAATCGGATGTCCAAGCCAGATTCCTATTAAGAAAGAAAGTAGTATAACAGTACCACCCAATACTGAAACTGGTTTTGTATGTACTTTTCTAAAATTTGGCCTATCTACTAAATCAAATTTAATAGAGACCTTTATAATCATAGGTGTTAATATTAAACTGATTACCAATGTTACAGCAATAAGTAGTAAAGTATACATCAGTTCACCTTCAATAAATCTCTTTTAATTTTACACATTTGCAAGTTATCTATTCATTCTATTTAAACAATTTTCGAATCAATTTTGTATTGGACTATAGTTGTAATTTACTAACCATTCTTTAAATAGTTCATTAAACTTCAACTATTTTACCCTATTTCTTCAAATTAATCTTTATTTTTAATTAATTGTAAATTTTTTGTAAAGATAATCAATTTATATCATATCATTTCAATATTCATTTGAATATAAAAGTTCAAATATTCTATCTATTTTATTTATGTTATCTGATACAACTTAATGACAAATGGTAAGTTTTCACTTACAATAACTAATGGTTAAATTAAAGGAGTCGATTCCAATATGATTGAATCTATCATTTATAATGTTGCAGTTATGGTAGCTGGCATTTATTTATTTCATCGATTACAATATTCCGAAAATAAAATAATGGTCTTTTCAAAAGGCTATGTCACTGTATTAATGACGATTGTTGCATTGCTACTTGCAGCTTATCCAATTCCATTCCATCAAGAGTATTTAGTTCATTTAACATTTGTCCCATTGTTATTTTTAGGACGCTTTACTAATATGGGCTATACACTTGTATCGGCAGTTATCGTTGCTTTAGTAGAAGTGTTCGCATTCGGAAACTCACTTCTTTATGGTGTAGTACTTATAGTAATAGGTATCATTGTAAGTATGGTTGGACCTTTTTTAAAACAAAATGACATTGTAGCTTTAGTCGTTTTAAATTTGATTAGTGTTATTATTTTACTTATTTTATCTATCTTTAGTCCGCTATATGATCTTACTGAAATCGCATTTTTAGTCCCAATTTCATTCGTTTTAACCATCGCTTCTGCAATTACATTTGTTGATATGTGGCACTTCTTTTCATTAGTCACACGCTATGAGAATGAAGATAAGTTTGACTATCTTACTGGACTAGGTAATGTAAAAGAATTTGATAGACATTTAAATCATGTATCTCAGATTGCTGAGGATAAAAATGAAAGTCTTGCCTTATTATTAATTGATATAGATGGTTTTAAAGATGTAAATGATACGTATTCACATAAATCTGGAGATGCTGTGCTCAAACAAATGTCACAGTTATTAAAGAATTATGTACCAAAGCAGTTTCAAATTTTTCGTAATGGTGGCGAAGAATTTTCAGTTGTGATTCGTAATTACTCATTGGATCAAAGCGTTAAATTAGCTGAAAATATTCGAACAGGTGTTGAAAAGTCTTCATTCCACTTACCAAATAAGGAAGTCATAAAATTATCTGTCTCTATTGGTGTAGGTTACCTATCGCAAGATGACCATAAATCACAACGAAAAGTCTTCAAAGATGCCGATGATATGGTTCACGTTGCTAAGAATGAAGGTCGTAATCAAGTGATGTTTAATCCAATCATTAAATTATAGAAACGTAAAAAAAGTCAACATATTGATTAACCAAATTATTAAGATATCTGGTTATCTAAATATGTTGACTTTTTATATGTAATTATACTTAATTTCATGTTAGCAACGGCCTAGATGTGGTATGAATACTAAACGTACTATTGCAAGTTGTATGTGCAAGTTGTACACTTCAAATTGTCTATTGAAATAAATTCAACTATCTAATGTTACGGAGGTGCCGTTTATGTCAGATTCAATCACTATTATCGATGAAAATAAAGTGATTGATGTAGTTTTAATAGCTGGTAGAATTCTTCTAGAAGCTGGTGCGGAAACTTATCGTGTTGAAGATACGATGAATCGTATAGCTCATAGTTATGGTTTACATGATACATATAGCTTTGTAACATCAACAGCCATTATCTTTTCACTCAATGATCGAACAAATACACGACTTATTAGAATCCGTGAACGTACTACAGATTTAGAAAAAATCGCACTCACTAATAGTTTATCTAGAAAAATTTCCAGAAATGAATTAACCATTGATGAAGCAAAATCTGAATTAATTCATTTGCGCCGAGCATCATTGCAATATTCATTTTTACTAAACTTTTTTGCTGCTGCAATTGCCTGCGGATTCTTTTTATTCATGTTTGGCGGTGTAGCATCTGACTGCTGGATTGCTGTTATAGCTGGTGGAGCTGCTTTTCTAACTTTTAGTTTAGTACAGCGTTTTATTAAAATTAAATTCTTCTCAGAATTCGTTGCTTCCGCTGTCGTCATCACGATTGCAGCCACATTTACCAAACTTGGTATTGCCACGAATCAAAATATCATTACCATTTCAAGTGTAATGCCACTTGTACCTGGTATATTAATCTGTAATGCAATTCGAGATTTAATGGCTGGTGAATTATTAGCTGGAATGTCTAGAGGCGTGGAAGCTGCATTAACTTCATTCGCCATCGGTGCTGGTGTAGCCATCGTTTTACTAATTATTTAAGAAAGGCTGTTTATAAATGTTATTTTATTTATTCCATTTTACTATTAGTTTCATTTCTACAGTACTCTTCTCAATTATTTTTAATGCACCGAAGCGACTACTCGCAGCATGTGGTTTTGTAGGTGCTGTAGCATGGACAATTTATCAATTCACTGTAGATATGGATTTAGGAAAAGTAGGTGCCTCATTTATAGGAAGTTTAATACTCGGGATACTTAGCCATGTTATGAGTCGTCGTTATAAGCACCCTGTTATCATTTTTATAGTGCCCGGAATTATTCCACTTGTTCCAGGTGGAACTGCATATGAAGCAACACGTTATCTAGTCTCAAATGATTATACGCAAGCAGTGAATACTTTCTTAGAAGTTACACTTATTTCTGGTTCAATCGCATTCGGCATTTTAGTAGCAGAAATCCTCTACTATATTTACACACGTATAAAGCAGTATTATGATAAAATTAAAGGTAAAACATATAGAAAATCTTATAATATGAATAATAGAGTCTAAGGGGATGTTTTGCTATGAAAGCACAGCTTATAGATAGATTATCACGTTACGTAAAAATCGATACACAATCTAATCCGGAATCTTCAACTACACCTTCAACTGAGAAGCAATGGGATTTATTGCGTTTATTACAACAAGAACTTGAAGGTTTTGGCTTAGAAACGGATCTCGACGACAATGGATATTTATTTGCGACGTTAGAAAGCAATGTATCTTTCGACGTCCCTACCGTTGGATTCCTGGCACATGTTGATACATCACCAGATTTTAATGCCAGCAACGTGAATCCGCAAATTGTAGAACAATATGATGGTAAAACAATTAAATTAGGTGATACTGGTCGAGTATTGAGTCAAGAAACTTTTCCAGAATTAAAAAAACTTGTAGGTCATACGCTAATGATTACTGACGGCACATCACTGTTAGGTGCAGATGATAAAGCTGGAGTTGTCGAAATCATGGAAGCAGTAAAATGTTTAATAGAACACCCAGAAATCAAGCATGGTCGAATCCGTATCGCATTCACGCCAGACGAAGAAATTGGACGAGGTCCTCATAAATTCGATGTGGAACGTTTCAATGCAGATTTCGCTTATACAATGGACGGCAGTGAATTTGGAGAATTACAATTTGAAAGTTTTAATGCCGCTGAGGCTAAGATAACTACACATGGTGTGAATGTCCATCCAGGATCTGCTAAAGACATCATGATCAATGCTATCTCATTAGGCCATCAATTTCATAGTCTACTACCCGCTGGCGAAGTTCCTGAACGTACGGAAGGCTATGAGGGATTTTATCATTTGATGAAATTCGAAGGTAATGTTGAGAAAGCAACGTTACAATATATCATTCGTGATCATGATAGAGAATCATTCGAATTACGTAAGAAAAAATTATTAGAAATTCGTGACGATATTAATGTCCATTATGAAGATTTCCCAGTGAAAGTAGATATAGAAGATCAATATTATAATATGGCTGAAAAGATTGAACCACATCCATATATTATTGATATTCCTAAAAAAGTGTTCAATGATTTAAGTATAGAACCAAACACTGCACCTATTCGTGGTGGAACAGATGGTTCACAATTATCATTTAAAGGCTTACCAACTCCTAACATATTTACAGGTTGCGGTAATTTCCATGGACCTTTTGAATATGCATCTATCGATGTAATGGAGAAAGCAGTGCAAGTCATCATTGGTATTGCTCAAGAAGTCACACATCACCATAAATAAACATAATGAATAAGGCAAACCACAATTACCATGCTTATATAGGTAATTGCGGTTTGCCTTTTGTTAGTTATTCATTTATGCATTATTTAATGTCGTTTTTAATAATCTAAGTGCTTGAACAGTAAAGTGTCGAATTTGTATGCCCATTTTAAAGTCTGTGTATCTTTCTGGCATCTCAACGAAAGTATTAAACATTGCTGTAACATGGTACTGATCAAAGACATCAAATTTGTCATCAGTCGCACAAATAGCAATAGCAGGTTTACTATGTTTTTGCGCTAATTCTGCAATCGTTAAAGTCGTTGTTTCAAGTAAGTGATCCTCTTCTTTAACACCTTCACCAAAGATGATTAAATCCGCCTGAGAAACTAAATCATCTAAATGTGTTATTTGGTTAACCAATTCATGACTTGTTAATATTTCAGCATCGTACAATCCATTTAATAATGCTGCAATACCACCACCAGCGCCACCTCTTTCGATAGGGCCCATAGCAATTTTCATTTCATTTTTAACAAGCTCACTGAAGTACCAAATTAAATTATCTATTTCTGCCGCTTTTTCTCGTGTCATTTGATGTGTTTCATAAGTCTTCATAATTTCACTATGCTTACCATATAATTTACTAGAAAAATCAGACATCAATTTAATATGTGCATCTTTGAAATTTTGAGGTATTGCAGAAAAATCTATTCGACGAATAAATTTAATCACTTGAGCACCTTTACGTGCATCTAGAAGTTCTCCTTCATCATTATAGAATTGAGCACCTAAAGCTTGCATCATCCCAATACCACCATCGAAACTATCGATGCCACCAAGTGAAATAACAATGTTATCGGCTCCATTATTCAGTGCATCTATAATTACTTCTCCTAGACCGTAACTTGAACGTTGTTCAACCGGTTTTTGTCCTTTTACAAATAAATTCCCCTCAATTATAGTTAATCCTTGTTCAGTTTGACCATAAACTGTTTCGACTTCCTTCATATCCGCATCATGCACATTTACTCTATATTTCGTACCTGATTGCCATAAGAACACCGAATCCATTAGTTCATGACGCCCATTAAATAATGGCACTTGTACAATATCAGCATCTTCAATTTGACTGGCTACCGCTTCTTCAACGAAGCGATTCGCTTGATAACTTGAGATTATACCGTTAAATTCATCCATTGCTACTAATATTTTCATCTGTTAATCACCTCATGCCATTTTCTTTATTTATATATTGATTTAGATGTTATACATTCGACTTCACTTTCACATTATACATGGGTTGTCTCTACTTTTCATAATAATAGCTGTTGCAAATAGATAAATAAAAACAGGAGTGACACGGAATTCATCTAGAATTCATTGCCCACTCCTGCATGGATGACTAGAGCTGAGAAGCCATTGTGTGGCCAGTCTCTCAGATCTGTCAGCTACTGCACTTTATAATGCAGTCTAAACTATTATTTTTAACCTAAACGCGTTTACTATTTTTAATTGTTGATAGTTATTATTCTTCAGCTTGAGCTAATGAAGATACATTAATATCACTGTGACTAGCATTCCAAGTTGCTTCACCATCAATAAAATAGAATGCTTGTGGCGATTCATGTTTCACATTTGTCTTTTCAGCGATATAGTCAGAAAGTTTTCTTTCTTCTTGAACGACTAAGTAATAGCCATCCATATCTCTTTCATATAAAAATTTATTAAATTGATCGTATGCATCTGCTGAGATTGGACAAGTATCACTATGTTTTAATACAAATACATATTTATTATCTTTAAGTACTTGCTCAAACTGGTCAATCGAACTCAGCTTTATAGCCATTCTATTCACCTCTAAAATTATTTATGCCCATGTTGCTCTTTATAATCTTTATAAACTACTCAATGGGTCCAATTATACACATTTCAAAGTCCATTGTTAACCAAAAATTTTAATTTTATCAACTATGTCTATCTATTGCTTTTTTAACTTTTTCAAATCTTCGTAAAAGCCACTATTATCCTTACTTAATTCTTTACCCGTTTTCGGTAACTTTTCTACATCAATTTTAGAAAGTTTTTTCTCTATTTCAATGGTAGTTTCTCGCGTGTCATAGTAATTCAGTAAATTATAATACATTTCAATCGCATTTTTGCGAGCACTGTTGACTTTTGGATCAGTAATATTGGTTTGGTTTAATTCTGTAATTTGCTTCTCAATTAACGGTTTAATATGTTCGTCAATTGCTTTCTTAGAATTAGTATCATCACTTTCTAAGTATTTTTTTGCAGCTTCTTTAAGATTTTGATTGTTACTTTCAATTTTAGATGTTAACTGATTGGCATCTTCTTGATTAGTTGACTTTTTAATTTGCGTTTCTACTTGTGAGCGATTACTTTCAAATAACTTTGTATAATCCAAGATATCTTCATTCGCCTTAATTGACTTATTACATAAATCTACAAAGGTTTTAATATCATATATAGATTGTTTTTCCTGTTTTACATTTTCTAAGTACTTGTTCTTTAAGTCTTTAACATCTTGATGTTCAGCTGGTAATTGTTTAGCTGACTTTTCATATTTTTTAAATTGAGGAATTAAGTGTTTGTTAATATCTTTCTGTAGTGCTTCAAACTCTCTTTTATTCTTATCAGTGGTGTCCGTCTTGCTCAATTGATCCAATTGTTTCAAGTGAATCTTGTCCATTACAGTTTTTAGATCTTTCTTCTCATCTTCAACCTTATTAAGTTGTGTTTGAAAATCCTTTAAGTCCGCGCTACTTTGATTGCCACACGATGAGAGCAATATGCCACATATCAACATTATAGAAAGTATTGCTAATTTCTTCATAAATGCACTCCTATCAACACGTATTATACCTAAAGCTATTTATATTGAAAATGATTTGTGTTATAGTATTTCAGAATTTGTCAAAACTTATAATTTAAAGGAGATACGAATGTACTCAACCGTTCAACCTTTTATTCATGGCGACACTCAATCTGAATATGACACATTATATCAAACAACCAAAACATCATTATTCAACTTACTAGATTCTCCTGTAAAGTTCACGCAACATATTGGAGGCACAAGTCATTTTAATTATGCAACTGAGCCCATTTTAGATGTTTTAGTTGGTGTAAATAATTTACATGATATCACAGCTCTAGATGAGAAACGATTAAATTATTTAGGCTTTTATCGTCTCCATCACCCCTATAAGAAGAAAGTTATGATGGCTAAATTCAATAATATGATTGATTTGAGACAAACCATTCGCCTACACATTATTCAAATGGACACACCCTTATTCGAACAGTATATTGAAGTAGACAAAGTACTTGCAACACAATCAGATATAGCACGTCACTTTTCAGAAAAAAAGACTTCTATTATCCAACATGTTAATTATATAAGACCATACGAAAATCAAAAACAGAAATACTTTGAAGATATATTTCAAAAGTTGTAAAACTCTGAATTCTGTTGTCGTTTTCGCAAATCATCTATAAAATTGCTATAATAAAGATTAGATTATAGAAGAGAAGAAAGGATGTACTTATGTTAAAGCAAGAAGACATCTTACAAGATTTAAAATCCTTAATACCTGAAGATATTATTAAAGTAAATGAACCTTTAAAACGATATACATACACCGAGACAGGTGGAAATGCAGACTTTTATTTATCTCCCACTAAAAATGAGGATGTACAAGCTATTGTAAGATACGCTAAAGAAAAAGATGTCCCGGTCACATACCTCGGAAATGGGTCAAACATTATTATTCGTGAAGGCGGCATTCGTGGTATTGTTATTAGCTTATTATCATTAAAGCATATTAATGTTTCTGATGATGCTATTATTGCTGGAAGCGGTGCTGCAATTATAGATGTTTCACGTGCTGCTAGAGATCATGTGTTAACAGGTTTAGAATTTGCTTGTGGCATTCCAGGTTCTGTCGGAGGAGCTGTTTACATGAATGCTGGCGCATATGGTGGTGAAATCAAAGATTGTATCGACTACGCGCTTTGTGTTAATGAAGAAGGTGATTTAATTCAATTTACTAATAAAGAATTAGAATTAGATTACAGAAATAGTATTGTACAAAAGCAACATTTAGTTGTACTTGAAGCTGCTTTTACACTTGAACCAGGAAAATTAGACGAAATTCAAGCGAAGATGGATGACTTAACTGAACGTCGTGAGTCTAAACAACCACTAGAATACCCATCATGTGGTAGTGTGTTCCAAAGACCACCCGGTCATTTTGCAGGAAAATTAATACAAGATTCAGATTTACAAGGTTATCGCGTTGGTGGCGTAGAAGTTTCTAAAAAACATGCAGGATTCATGGTTAATGTAGATAATGGAACAGCTACTGATTATGAAGATTTAATTCATCACGTACAAAAAGTAGTGAAAGAAAAATTCGATGTCGAACTTCATCGTGAAGTTCGTATTATTGGAGAGCATCCTGAAGAATAGCAACTATATATGTTGATGGGAGACGATGAATGATGCCAAAGGTTTATGGCTCACTTGTAGACAATGAAACACGATGCACACATTACCATACTTTTTTAGATGTTATAGCAATAAAATTCAAATGCTGCAATAAATATTATCCGTGTTATCAATGTCACGAAGAACACGAAACACACCCTATCAAAAGATGGTCAGAACAAGAATTTGATCAAAAAGCAATTATGTGTGGTGTATGTAAACATGAAATGTCTATTCAAGATTATATGATGACAGAGCTATGTCCTAAATGCCAAGCACATTTTAATAGTCGTTGTAAATTCCACTATCATTTATATTTTGAATTATAATAAAGGCTTAGTAACGATTGAAAGATTGTTACTAAGCCTTTATACTTTACGTTTTTATGGCTCTATAATAAATTGGACTGATGACTAAAAATCATCAGTCCAATTTTTATGTTTGAATACAAAAATGGCACAATTACCTCTATAATTATTAGCTACCAAACAAAATAAAAAAGAAAGGTAATGCGCCTATGTGTAAGTCTATATTAAATACATTAAGAATTAAAGATAAAAATCTAAATTTTTCAGATGAAGTGATTGAGAAAAAACATAAAGGACGAATGAGCTTATTTTACTATGCCGAGCTCACTTATCAACCTATACATTGTGAAAATTGTTCAACTAAAAATGAAAATTTCTCAATAGTAAAAAATGGTAAGAAAACCTCAACGATTACTTTACTTAAAATTATGGAAATGCCCGCTTATTTAGAACTTCAAAAACAAAGATTTTATTGTAAATCATGTGACAGTCATTTTACTGCTAAATCTAATATTGTCGACGCTCATTGTTTT
>NZ_QJSN01000010.1:0-83264 GCF_003217445.1 Staphylococcus sp. AtHG25
GCTAATAATTATAGAGGTAATTGTGCCATTTTTGTATTCAAACATAAAAATTGGACTGATGATTTTTAGTCATCAGTCCAATTTATTATAGAGCCTATATTTATCAATAACGAAAAGCCTGAGTTATCTATAACAGATACCTCAGGTTTTTCGTTTTAAGACAAGGTATGCGTATATTTAAACATTGTCTAATTCATTTTTAATAAACGACTTAAATAATGGTTGCCATGACTTAGTTCATCATAACTCCCTTGTTCTTTAATCTGTCCATCAATAAGAACAACTATCTTGTCGAAATATGGCAGTAATTTTAAATCATGCGTTGCAATAACCAATGTTTCAACTTGTTCATCAATCAATTGCATCACTTGTTTAGTATTATCCTCATCTAATGCAGTCGTTGGTTCATCTAATAACCATATTGGGGAACCTTTTAGAAAAAGTCGCCCTAGTGCAATACGTTGCATCTCACCACCTGATAATGTGTTTCCATCTAAAGTGATTGTTTTTTCTAGATCTAGATAGCCTAAATTGAGGCTCGTTAAGACACGTTGAATGACATCATCACTTTTACTAGAGAACATATTGTAACGTAATGTACCATCAAATAATTGTTGTGATTGTAAAAGAACATTAAGCTTTTCAAAGCGAATGTCTTCATCTAGTTGTGATATGTTCTGACCATCAAGAGAAACTTGTCCTTCATCGATATCGTACAAACCACTCATAATTTGTAATAATGTACTTTTACCTGAACCAGATGGTCCAACAATCGCTACTTTCTCCCCTTTCCCAAGAGTTAAATTAATATTGGATAACGTTGGTAATTCTTGATGTTCATAACTAAACGATACATTCCTAATATTGTAGACGTTACTCTGTTTTGTTACCAATGATTGCTTAGATTGATCTACTGGATATGATAGAACATCATTTAAACTATTTAACGTTTCATCTGTATCTGCTTTGTAATATGCAAAGTTACTCATAGGCACTGTTTGTTCGAATAGAGTTAACATCATCAAAACAATACTCGTTAAATACACAACATTTAATTGTCCTTCTTTAACTTGAATAAATCCCAATGCTAAGGTAGCAAATATAGCGATCATTGCGATTATATTTAGCATATAATCATATAAAGTTAAAAATCTCGTTTCTTTCGATTGCATTTTGTCATACGATTCTAATGCGTTCATTAAATCTTCACGATAGGCTTCTGCATTGTTAAAACGATTTAACTCAGCATAGCCATCTTTATAATCATAAAATTGGGTAATCGTAGTTTGTTGCTGTTGTGCAACTTGTTGCTTCAATTTACCTGCACGTTTAGCACTCAACCACGGTACAAGCCAAAGTGAACACAACATACTTATAATGATAACTATAGCATGCATAACACTAAAATATACCAATGTTACTGCTGCAATAATTGCTGTGAAACCAATGACAACCGGTGGATAATAGACTCTTAAATAGATGTTTTGTAAAGCTTCGACTTTGCTTATCATTTTAGTCAATAAATCAGCAGATGAATATTGGCGATATAAATTAGGTACTCTAGGGATTAATGTTTCTAAAAATTGAACCCGAACATCTCGTAACATTGTAAATGTCGTTTTATGTGATAGTAAACGCTCCCCATATCTTGCAATCGCACGTATAAAACCGAACAACTTAACTGATACAACTAACACCATTAATGCATATAAAGGTGCGCCTAAAGCACTTTGAGTTACCATGTACCCACTTAAGAAGAACATTGCTAATGCAACGACACTCCCAATAACACCCGTCAATTTTGCTAATATTAAATCTTTGTCAGGTCGAAATCGAATTTGTGGTTTCACACTAAGTCACCACCCTTTTCAAGTCTTACAGAAATCGTTTGATCATTTTCAACTAAGTAACCATCTTTTATAAATAATCGTCGCGTTGCTTGACGAAGCGTTGAATCGCGATGGGCAATCATAATCATCGTTACCCCTTCAAAATGTTGTGAGATAACTTGTTGAATAACAGTTTCAGTCTCTATATCCAGGCCAGTCGTAGGTTCATCAAAAGCAACAATATCAGGATTCATCAATAATACCCTTGATAACTCAATACGACGCATTTGTCCGCCTGATAGCATTTCTCCACCTTCACCTATTCTGCTATGAATACCATTTTTTAGAGACATAACCTTTTCTTTTAGACCAACCATCTCTAACACATGAAGAATTTGGTCGTCATCAACTTTTTTAAACATTGCTATGTTATCTTTAATTGATGCTGAAAAAATATAAGGATTTTGACTGAGCATTCCAATTTGATTAACACATTTGTTAAAGGACACATGCCCACTCGTCGGACGTACTATTTGAGTAAGTAATTTGGCTAAAGTCGTTTTACCTGCACCACTTGGTCCTACAATAGCTACATTTTCACCCTTATATATCTTGAGCGATATATCACGAATGGCATAAGAAGGACTATTAGGATACTGATAATTGACGTTGCGCATCTTAATAAGTGATTCTTGTTGCTCTTTTACTATTTCTCGATTAGTAAGCGGTGTGTTTTCAGAATCTAAAAATTCAAAAACTACATCACTAGCACCCTCACTTTGCTTACCTGTGTGGAAAGCTTGTCCTAAATCTTTTATAGCATTATAAAATTCAGGAGCTAATATAATTGCAATAGCTGCTGTTTTAAAATCAATATTATGAAAAACAACAAGACTTAATGCTGCTTCTAATGCAACCAATCCAATACCAAGCATACTTATGAATTCGAGCATCAAACTTGATAAAAATGCACTCTTTAATATGCGCATCGTTAAATCTCGAAATTGTGTACTATCTTCGTATACTTGTTTTTTCGTGTGGGCTGTCTGTCTAAAAAGTTTAAGTGTAATCAGTCCCTTAGACACATTAAGAAAACGTTGGCTAAACTGATTTAAATACGTCATTTGATCTTTTGATTCATCACGTGTTTTAAGTCCAAAAATGATATAAAAAAGTGGAATAAACGGTGCTGTAACTATCATTATTAATGCAGTATTTAAATGAATAAAACACATTGCTATGATAATCATTAAAGGGATCATCATAGATTTAAAGACCTGTGGCAAATAATTTTTAAAAAACGGGGATAGTCCGTCTATTGTCTCTGTTAAAATATTAATTTGCGTTCCTGTAGCAATAGTTGATTCTTTCAAAACAACTTCTCGACGCAATTGATGTTTAACTTTGCCAGCTAACATATCACCTAATCTTAAGTTAATCATATTCAATGTTGCTCTAAGAATTAAAACGATTAAGATGATAATCAATAATGAATTTACAGAACTCAAATGATTGTAAAGCACTCGATTTAAAAAACTCGCAATACATATATTCTGAACCACTACTGTTATTGCTAAGAACATACTCACAATTCCCATAAATAATGGAAATACTTTATAATTAAAGACTAAATTCATTAGTTTTTTCACTTTATCTTCACCTAATTTATTATTATAAAAGGTTCTCAAATGTTTATCATTTAATATCTTTTAAAAAACAGTGACAATATAATGAACATAACATCTCATCCTTAAGTCCGTTGCGGTAAGTTACGTTATATCAGTAAATTAATAAAGGTACTGCGATATATTGTATATAAAATCAATTATTAGTTATCTCATTATTATTAGCGTTGATTTGATGCGTTATGATATTATAGAAAAGTGAATTTTGACAACAATATATTTAAAGACAACAATATTTTAAATTTTTAATAAAAGAAAGAGGTTACTTATGATTATTATCGAGTTTATCAAGGGCCTTATCTTAGGTATTGTCGAAGGTTTAACTGAATTTGCTCCAGTTTCATCTACAGGTCATATGATTCTAGTGGATGATATGTGGTTAAAATCGACTGAATTTCTAGGTCCTCATTCAGCTTTTACATTTAAAGTCGTAATTCAATTAGGTTCTGTTTTTGCTGCGGCATGGGTATTCCGTGAGCGTTATTTCGAAATGTTACATATTGGCAAGTATAGAAACACTTCAATAAATGAAGAATTTCGTTCTAAACCACGTCGATTAAATTTACTACACGTATTAGTTGGTATGATTCCAGCTGGTATATTAGGTGTGTTATTCGACGATTTTATTGAAGCACATTTATTTAGTGTTCCTACTGTAATGATTGGTTTATTCTTAGGTGCAATTTATATGATTATTGCAGACAAATATAGTAAAAAAGTTCAAAATCCTAAGTCAGTTGACCAAATCAATTATGTTCAAGCATTCGTAATTGGTATCTCTCAAGCGGTAGCAATGTGGCCTGGTTTCAGTAGATCTGGCTCTACGATTTCAACAGGTGTCTTGATGAAGTTAGATCATAAGTCTGCTTCTGACTTTACCTTCATTATGGCTGTACCTATTATGCTAGCTGCAAGTGCACTATCATTAGTTAAAAACTATCAATATATTGAACTTGCACATATTCCATTTTATTTAATTGGATTCTTGGCTGCCTTTATTGTTGGCTTGATTGCAATCAAAACATTCTTACACTTAATTAATAAAGTTAAGTTAGTACCATTTGCAATTTATCGTATCGTATTGGTAATTATTATAGCCATTCTTTACTTCGGCTTTGGAATTGGTCAAGGCATTTCAGGTTAATTATAAATCAATCTAATAATGTCTTTACGTCACATAACATCGTCAAAGATTTAATCTTTGGCGATTTTTTTAGTCAATTAGCTGACTAAGACACTCTCTTAACCTACCTAGTTTTACTCAAGTTAATATAAGGGTTCTAGCTAGTTCCTTCGTTTAGTATGATGTATCATAGGGTAATGAAGATAAATAGTAAATCTAATGGAGGCAACGAGTATGGACAAAAAGAAAATCATTAAAACGGCGATTAATGTTTTACCAATCATTATTGTGCCACTAGTAGTAGAACGTAAGCGTATTAAATCTCATCCTGAGATACAAAAAGCAACTCATGCAACGTCAAATGCAGGACAAGCGATTGCGAATAAAGCAACAGGTGCAAAAGAGTATTTAGGAGATAAAAAACAAGAATTCGACAACAAACGTGAATTAAAGAAAATTGCAAAAGAAAATGACCCTGAATACATTCAGAAAAAAGGCGAAAAGTTAGCTAAGAAAAACTATAAAGAAGCTGACAAAATGAATAAAAAACTTCAAAAAAATATCGAACAACGTCATAAAGAAGAAGAAAAAGAGCGTGAAAAGAACGAAAAACAACGCATTAAAGACATGAAAAAAACTCAAAAATATCAAGAAAAAGTTGGTTTAACTCCTGGTAAACTTGATGATGAGACAGAGAAAAAAGGCGAAAAACTTGAGAAAGATAATAAAAAAGACGTTAATAAGCTAGATAAAAAGCTCCAAAAAAATATTGATAAACGTCATAAAGAAGAAGAGAAATTACAAAAGCAAGAAGAAAAAGCACGCATCAAAGAAATGAAAAAGTTCAAAGATCATGAGGCTGAAAGTATTGTTACACAAAATAAAAATGAAGATAACAATAAGGCGTAACGCTTTATGACACGTGTAATCATTGATGGAGATGCTTGTCCAGTAGTTGATTCAGTAATTGAATTAACTATTGGGACAGGCATTTTTGTTACCATTTTACGCAGCTTTAGCCATTACTCAAATAAAGTGCTCCCGAATCACGTTGAAACAATTTATGTTGATGATGGACTTGATGCTGTTGACTATAAAATTGTAAAGCTAGCTACACTAGAAGACATTGTAATAACTCAAGATTATGGACTTGCCAGTTTATTACTATCTAAAGTTAAGATTGTAATGCACCATAAAGGGCATTTGTATCGTTCAAGTAACATAGATATGTTATTACAACAACGTTATAATAATGCACAGATAAGAAAGCAAGGCGGTCGTCATAAAGGGCCTCCCCCTTTTTCAAAAGAAGATAAAAAAAAATTTGAGCGTGCATTTAAATCAGTTATCAAACAACTATAGGAGGAAGAATAATGAAGCGAATTGCAGTATATTGCGGTGCTAGTAAAGGTAAAGACCCCATTTATGTTAAAGAAGCATACGAACTTGGTAAATATATGGCTGAGCAAGGTTATGAATTAGTTTTTGGTGCAGGTTCTGTAGGTATTATGGGTGCAATTCAAGATGGTGTATTAGATCACGGTGGACATGCTATTGGTGTAATGCCTAAGATGTTAGATGAAAAAGAAATCACTAGTCAAAAAGTGAGCGAACTTATTCTTGTAGATTCAATGCATGAACGCAAACAAAAAATGGCGGAACTTGCAGATGCTTTTGTAATGGCCCCTGGTGGCGCTGGATCTCTTGAGGAATTTTTCGAGACTTATAGTTGGGCGCAAATTGGCATTCATGAAAAACCAATTGCCGTTTATAATTTAAATGGATTCTTCAATCCACTTCAACAACTTATAAATAGTATGATTGAAGAAGGATTTATTGATGAAAAATATAAACAATTAGCACCTTTATATAATTCTAAAGAAGATTTAATTAATGGGTTACTTAATTTTAAACCCTTAGGTATACGTACATACGATTAATTATAAAGCGACATGTTTTGGACTATTATATTTATAAAAGTGATTATTTATCACATAATATAACTATCCAATCTCATGTCGCTTTTAATCTTATATTGATAATTGTTTATAATAACGTACTTGTCTTTTTAACATATGATATTTGCTTAACTCTGGTAATTCAAAATGGTCATATAATGTCATGCCAATTTTTTCCATTACTTTTCTAGAAGGCAAATTATTTTCTGCAGTAAAGCTATAAATAGCTTCAATCCCCTTTTCTTTGGCAAATGCTAATACAGCTGTTGCACCTTCAGTGGCAAGTCCGTTACCCCATACTTCTGGAATAAGACGCCATCCAATTTCATACAGTGGTAATTCCTCAAATGGGTATTGGCTATCTTGAGGTATATAATTAACCCCAATAAAACCAAGCCATTCGCCAGTCTCTTTAAGTTCAACTGCAAATAAGCCTATATCGTTTTCTTTAATAATGTCATCCATTTTTTTCATATCTAATTCAGAACGTCGATAACTTAATAAACTTGGAAAATAGCGTCGCACTTGAGGATTAGCATTCATCTTTTGAAATGGCAATAAATCTTCTTGCTTCCAGTCTCGTAATTTAAGTCTTTCTGTTTCTATATATGTAGCCATTTTCAACACCCCATTTTAAAGAAATACATGAGTAAAAAAGTGCGATATGGATATAGACCATAGCACACTTTATCCGTCTTTAAATTTGATTGAGTAACTAATTAACCTCTAGATATATAACTAACGAGTTCAATGTGTACTGGAATCTCTTTTAAACGATCACGTTGATCTTTAGATGCAACAAAAGTTGCATCTACAAAGTCATTACGATGGTTAAGTTTAAATGTAGCTACAAATGTGTCGGTATCAGATTCAAAGTTTGGTAAGTGTGCAACCACACGTTTGATTTCACCAGTAGAATCAACAATTGTACGTCCAGTAATATTTTCAATTTCACGTCCTAATTCAGGTAATGTGATTTCGCGACCTTCTAAAATGTGAAAATCTTGTTCATGCATGTGTCATCTCTCCAATATTATAGTTTATGATTAAACGTTTTATTATGTAGTTAAGCTTAATTTATACAATGATTAAATTGTGAATTGTAAATGATTTAGATTTAGTTTACCCTATATCCGTACATGTCAAACTTGACGTATGAGGCCGGCTAAATTGCCTTCATTATTTAAGTAATTTTATTAACGGCTACTTGATGATGTATCGTCTGAGCTACTTTGTCCACTTGTAGCATTTTCACCGCTATTTGATTGACCCTCTTGAGTATTATTAGATTGGTTAGATTGCTGTGAATCACTACCACCATTTGCCTTAGAAGTATTCGTTTCGTTACTTGAAGTGCTATTTTCAGTGGTACTTTGGCTCTTAGACTGTTTGTATGTATCGCTATCTGATGATTGATTTGAGTCACTACTATCACTTTCATCACTTTCCGAATCATCTTTAGCTGATTCTGTCGCAACTGAATCATCCACTTCTTTTTGAAGCTTTTCACGTTGGTCGTTAAGTTTCTCTTTTTGCTTTTCTAAGTCTTTCTTTTGATTTTTCAAATCATCATTTTCTTTTTGAAGTTCTTTAACATCTTTCTCTAATGATGCTCTTTCATCACTTTTACCGCAAGCAGACAACATAAGTGTCGCAGAAAGTAGAAGTATCAACCATTTTTTCATACTTATCTCCTTTATTACGAATGAGTAATATTATTTTAACATGAATTAAGAACCTATTCATTTGTTTACCTTAGGTCTTTACGCATTTTTACATGACTTATCGCATAATCATTCGCTTTATTGAGCTCAATCATTGCATCATTTGTAGTATCAACCATACCTTCAATTGATTTAGCACCCATTGCAATCGCCCAATTTTCTAAAGCAATCTTTAGACGCTTAGCATGACCCAGTCCTCGAAAATGAGGGTCAGTGTATATCATCTCAGTGATTACTTTTTCTTGAACAGCCTCAAAATGACCCCAAATAAACGAAATTAAGCGCCGTGTGTCTTCGCTCAGTTCAATTAAAATTATATCATTACTGTGCTTTAATCGTTGAATAATCATATCTTGACGTAATCCAATTGATAGATGTGTCGCATTGTAATGTATTTCTCGCTTTTCAATATAATATTCTTGTATCTTTGCGATGGATTCAATCCATTCTATATCTTTAACAGTTAGTTTTCGCATAATGACTTCCTTTATGTTATACATTATATTCTATATTTATCTATGGTATGATTATCCATATTTAACATATAATAATCTATTATTATTAAAAATAAAATAAGTTTAGACGTTAAGGAGCTTAGTCAATGAAATCCACTGCGAAATTAGCACGTGAAAATAATGTAAAATCATTGCGCCTAAATAATACAGATAGAGAAATCTTTGAAAATTATATGACATACATCCGCGCTGATTTACGCGTCAATCCGCATGACAGTGAGGTAATGCTAAGTCGTATATTAAAAAGATTATTAGAAGCTGAGAATGAAGGTACGTTAGCATTAGAGTTTTTCGAACATAATCCAAAAGCACATGCTAAAAAAGAAATTAAATCATTGCCTAATGAAACGTTTCAAAATATATTTAAGTATATTTTCAGGAATTTTATTTTTTTAATTGGTATTTTTTGTTTCTTTAAAGGCTTTATTGGCTTTTTTATTGGTGGAGATAATAATAAAGTTTACTTGTATACATTTCCGATTAGTGTCATAGCAGGTTTATTTATTATTTTTATGTTTATATTAGTCATATTTAAGACGGTTCAACTTCAAAGTTTCAATAATTCACATTGGGTGTGGTTATTTAATTACACTATTATCGCTTTACTGTTAGTCGCTCTATTTTATGTCTTTTTTATTCCGCAATCATTTTTAGCTTTTGGTCCTTACATTCTTATTAGTAATTGGTCATTTATTATAATTTCAGCCATCATTACGCCGATTGCTTTTTATATACAACATCATTTTGTTAACAAAGATTCAAATACTATCTTATAATACGTTGTCACGATGAACTAAGACTTGTAAAGTAGCATTTTACAAAAAATAAAAAAGGTTAAGCATCTGTATCGTACGTGCGCAATGATGTTCTCAAAAGACGAATTGAAAACTCAAAGCCACTTTGATATGAATGACTTAACCTTTTTTTAATTATCCTACTAAAAACACATCTATAAAGAACCAAATGACCATAATGAACATAATTAACGCTTGTGCAACCGAACTCGCTAAAAATGCTACTACAGATCCAATGCTTGCTTTAAGTGCTTTTCCAAAATCAAAATCTTGCACTAATTCTACAATGAGCACTGCTATAAAAGGTACGATGATAATACCGAATGGTGGAAGGACGAAGCACCCAGCAATCACACCTATTAACGCAGCATATTCACCCAATTTAGAACCGCCAAAGCGATTTACAAAGTATTTATTCATTAAAAAGTCAGATACTAAAATAAATACAGTGAACAAAATCATAGCTACATAAAATATCCATGATAACCCATCTTGAGAGAATCCAAATTGATAAATTAAGAATCCTACCCATAGCACAAGTACAGATGGAATAATAGGCTTAATTAAACCTACAAATGCTAAAACAAATGATAATAGTATTAATATCCATAAAACAACTTCCATTACTTAACTTTCACATCCGCTTCCGTATATTTTTGATCTTTCGTAAAGAATATCAATATCATTCCTATGAAAATAGATGTTGCTGAAACAAAGAAAACATTCTCCAATCCAACCCAATGGCTCATTGCACCACCTAATAAATTTCCTAACAACTGTCCAATCACCATTGCATTCGCAAATAATGTTGAAGCATAACCTGGGAAATCAGGTAAAATATCTTGGAAATAGCTAATACCTAATCCGAGTAAGATAGCTAAAAATAGTGCTAAGAAGATTTGTCCGATCATCATAGCATAGATATTTTCAAAAACACCAATACTAAAATAGAAGGCACCACCACTAACTGCACCTATGATTAACAACGTTCGAGTAGCTAACTTAGCAGATAACATACCTAATATAACCATAAAGGGAACTTCTAAGCCGGCACATAAACTTGCTAGCGTTCCTACATATCCCTCTTGCTCCTTAAGATAATCTGTGACAAATAGCGGCATATTCATTGTGTACATCCATTGACCTATATGTAATAAAATAAATGCTATAAATGGAATAAATAGTGTTTTATCTTTAAGCATATTAGGCGCAGTCTTCTCAATATTGGCTGTACCACCAACTTGCTCTTTTGCTGATAAATTTAAATCTTTATAGAAGAAGATTTGTAAAACAAGTGTGAATAATAAAATAAAGACAGTGCCACCAAAAAGTCCAGCATATCCCATAAATTGAATTAAATACGCTCCGATTAACGGACCAAATAAGAAACCAAAAGAAAACATAGAGCGTAAAACAGTGTTGGCAAATTTAGCATTATTTCTTGAAGATGAAACGTTAATGGATTCACGTGCAGATGCATATAATTGTGGCATTGCTGGAGCGAATAACCCTTGAAAAATAGCGTATACAATAATAAACAACCAAATATTATGAATATAAAAATAAATCGAGAAACTAATAGCCCCCATCATTAGTGCACTAATGATGAGTACTTTCCTATTAATGCTATGCGTATCTGAAAAGCGAGCGACAATAGAATTGACTGTAAATTGACTCACTGCTGCTAGGGCAAGTAGAATACCGAATTGGTTAGTTGTCATCCCTAGCTCTTTAGTCGCGAATAAGACGAAGTAAGGTACTGTGATGGCAATCCCCATACCTAATAGCATCATATTCACAACGAATAATTTGTAGTTTTTTATATTCAACAATGCTGCAAACATTTTTCTACCTCTATTCTTTTTTAATTACACGTTATCCTAATGATTAGCGAATAAAGTTAAGCATCAAAGTAACAAATGACTCAACTTGAGGGAGTTGTAACATGCTACTGTCATAACTCATAAATGTTGAGCGAATAAGTGGTTGATTGTCGATGTTTACCTTTTCAAATTCAAACATATTTTTATCTATATTTTTCATCATGATTTCCGGAAGAATCGTAACCCCTACACCACTTACTAACATTTCTTTGCATGTAGCAACTTGATCCACTGTTATCGTTGCGTGATAGTCTTGTCCAAGATTCTCATTATACCATTCTTTAATTTGATTAATATAGATAGGATCAGCTTGAAACTCTATGAAAGGTAATTTAGAAACCTCGCTCTTTCTTTCTTTTGGGTAGATAAAATAATGATCATCGTCAAAGAGGTGTGTATTAGTCAAGTTCATTACTTTATTTCCTCGAGTTATCATCACATGATAGTCTCTATGATTTGCTTTAATTTGTTCTGTAGAACCTACTTGAACTTGTATCTCAACATTTGGAAATTGTGAATTATATAAACTTAATACTTCTGGTAATAACGTTTGACCAATCAATGATGAGCAACCGATTGAAATGGTACCATTCACTTCTCCAATATGTGCTTGCATTTTATCAAAAAATACACGCTCTCGTTTTAACATGTCACGAGCGTGCTCAATAATCATAGCACCCTCAGTGGTAGTGATTAATTGTTTCTTTGTACGGATAAATATGTCTACACCAAATGAATGCTCTATTGCTTTAAGTCGTTGTGTTACAGCTGGTTGAGAAATATATAATATTTCTGCTGCTTTACGTAACGTCTTAGTTTCATCTAATGTAATTAATAATCGATAGTCTTCTATTTTCATACCTTCCCCCTACTAATGTTTATTCATGAACATGGCTATGAGCAACAAAAAAGTTTAAGACCGAAACGAAAACTATATAAACAATGCTTCACATTTACTTATCGTTCCGCTTCGCTCCTAATATTAAAGGATTAGAGTTCCATTATTTCCCTTTATTTACATGTGGCTTATGATGTTGAATATGTTTTTTATACGTCTTATTATAATTTGGCTTTTTCAACTTACCAACCATCTTGTTATAGCAATACATAATTCGATTATTAACATCATCAAAATTTTCATTGATTTCAATCATCAATTGATGCGCAATCATATAAGCTTCATGATATTGTTTTTTAGTGATTTGTTCATTTTTTAATGCTAATTTCAAATCATTTTCATCAACGAGCTCATATTCTCCAGTTGATGGTAACACAAGCACATCCAAGAATAAATCGAGTGTTCTAGCATTGCCCTTTTGAGTAATATTCTTAATATTGATATCGAAGTAATACTCCAATGGATTTCCTTTATCATCAAACATTGCAGTAATACTATATCGTTTCTTTTCCGGCAAAATCTGCAACCATTGATAATTGTCATCAGCAACAATTATATTCTGGCCTACTACCGTCACCTCTAAAGGTTCACGAACCTTCTTCATCGTGACCAAGCCAATAATACCCTTAAATCTATTATTATTTACCTTAACTTCTATGTAATCACGTTCTAATAGGCGACGCCAGTGACGTTTATCTATATATTTAATTTTCATAAAGCCACCAACTCCTTGTCATTATTATATTAAACTAACTAATTGATGTCATCTTTGGTCGTTTTTAATTGAATTACGCACATAAACATATAAAAATTTTCAATTTTATTTTACTACAACTAATTAATTTTTAGGGAAAATTGACAAAAATACTCGTATTTGTTAGTTTATGTTTATATTATCTGAAAATTCTAAATAAATTGATGAAGGAGGAACTGCTATTGACTTACAGACCTTTTAAAGCAGACCATGTTGGAAGTTTGTTACGACCTCAAAGATTAAAGGACGCTCGCGCTAAATATAATCAAAATGAAATCAGTGGTGCAGAGCTAAAACAAATAGAAGATGAGGAAATCGACCGTATTATAGAGAAGCAATTAGAAATAGGTTTACATAGTATTACTGATGGTGAATTTCGAAGAAGTTGGTGGCACTTTGATTTCTTAGAAAATCTAGATGGTGTCGAAGGTTACACTCCTGATCACGGGCTAGAATTTGAAGGGCTAGAAACGCGTGCCCATAATGTAAGAGTAGTTGATAAAGTTAGATATAATCCTAATCACCCCCATTTTGACCATTTCAAGTTCTTATATGACAGAGTTAATGGACGCGCTACCGCAAAAGTATCAATTCCGAGTCCAAACCAATTATTCCACCCTAACATATTGAATGAAGATATTTATCCAAATATTGAAGACTTTGCTCATGATATTTCTGAAGCTTATCGCCAATCATTGCAACATTTTTATGATTTAGGTGCAAGATACATACAAATAGACGATGTATATTGGGCTAGTCTGACTGACGGTACACATAAAGTTCGAGGACGTCAACGTACAGATGAAGAAAAAGTTCAAGCTCGTGAATTAGCATATAAGGTAGTAAATGATGCTGTCGAAGGTCTTCCAAAGGATTTAATTTTAACTACACACATTTGTCGTGGTAACTATCAATCAACATGGGCAATTTCAGGTGGTTACGAAGCGATTGCTCCGTATTTATTTAAAGAGCACCTGCATGGATTTTTCTTAGAATATGATGATGAGCGTTCTGGCGACTTTGAGCCTTTACGCTATTTTGATAAGGATGCTTATGCCGTACTAGGTTTAATTACTTCTAAGGCACCCGAACTTGAAGATAAAGAATTAATTAAACAACGTATTAAAGAGGCACAACAATACATCTCTCTAGATCAAATATGTTTGAGCCCTCAATGTGGATTCGCTTCAACTGAAGAAGGTAATCAGCTCACAGAAGAAGAACAATGGACTAAATTAAAATATGTTGTAGAGCTATCTAATGAGTTATTAGGAAGCGCTAATTAGCACCTTATTGAATTCTAAAAAGAGCCTGAGCATAATTCAATGACTCAGGCTATAAATATATATTGGCAGAAGTTGACCGATTTAAAAATGCGCTTTTAACAAGCTTTTTTTAATTCTAATCAACCTTGCCTGGTGGGCGAGGCCTCAACAAAGAGAATTTTTTAAAGAAATTCTACAGGCCAAGCAAGCTGGGGTTACAACGAAATAAATTTTGGAAAATATTATTTCTGTCCCACTCCCTTAAGTCTATTGGTCTCTGTTTAATAAGGCATAACGTTTAATAATTGCCTCGTGTTGAGGATACATACTGTACAACTCATCTTGTGTGAATAATTCAAAATGATTAAAATCAAATGCTGGTTGGCACATACATCCAACCAAACTATAGCCTTCTCTGTCTGTTAAACTCGATGCAAAAATAGTACCTTTAGGCACTAAATACTGCAATACATCGCCATTTTCAATTGAAGCACCTAATTGTACTGATTGATAGTTCCCCTGAGGTGTAATCATATGAATGGTCAAAGATTCACCTGCATGATAATACCATACTTCATCCGCATCGATACGATGAAAATGAGAAATATCACCAGTATTTAACAAGAAGTATATACTACTGAATGGTGCACGTTGTGTCTCATTTATTGTTTCTCGAATTGTTTCTTTATAGTAGCCACCTTCTGGATGAGGTGTTAGATCAAGTTGTTTAATCCAATAATCTGCATTTTTCTTCATTATTTTAAATCCACATTATGGAAAACATTTTGAACATCTTCAAGGTCTTCGAGTGCATCAATTAATTTCTCAAATGTTGCTTGGTCATCCTCTGATAATTCAATATCAGTTTGAGGTAACATTTCAAACTCAGCCACTTTAAATTCTTCTACACCTGTTTGACGTAATGCATCTTGTACATGAGCAAATTGGTCTGGTTCAGCATAAACGATTGTAAGATCTCCATCTTCAATTACATCTCTAACATCAACATCTTGTTCCATTAATGCCTCTAAAATGTCATCAGCTGATTTACCTTCAATTCCGAAAGTAGCCGTGTGATCAAACATGTAAGCTACAGAACCTGATACACCCATATTTCCGCCATTTTTACCGAAAGCAGCTCTCACATCTGAAGCCGTACGGTTTACATTATTAGTTAATGCATCTACGATAAGCATTGAACCACTTGGTCCAAAGCCTTCGTAACGTAGGTGGTCATAATTTTCATCACCAGCACCTTTAGCTTTGTCAATTGCTCTATCAATAATATGATTAGGTACTGAATACGTCTTCGCTCTTTCAAGTACTAATCTTAATGCTTGGTTAGATTCAGGATCTGGTTCACCAGATTTGGCTGCTACATATATTTCTTTACCAAATTTCGCATATATTCTACTTGTATTTTTATCTTTTTGGGCCTTTTTCTCTTTAATATTATTCCATTTACGTCCCATAATGTCATCTCACTTTCATACTCAATAATCCTTATTATATAGCATTAATAAAGCATTGTCTAAAAAGGAAATAAACGCATTGTACGAAGTAAAAATAAGCATAAAAAAATACTGACAGAATGTCTTTGTCAGTATTCTCGTTCAACATATTAAATTAAATATCTAAGAATTCTTCAACATCATTGAATAAAGCATCGAATTTTTTAACATTCTTCTCATCCATATAGATAAAAATTTTTCTCTCATCTTCAGTTGATCGAACCTTACTTAGTCTTTCTTTTTCTATAAGTCGTCGAATTGAGACTAATAATTTAGTTCTACTTAACTCTAACTCACTAATTGCTATTTTTAGAAATTTTTGCATTAACATTTGATCTTTAGCAATATGTTCATAAGCAAGTTTGAGCAAAGCCAAATCATTTAATATCAACTTATATTGTTTATCTATGTACTCTGACAATGCTTTATATTGTTTATAGAATTCTAGTAATTTATTTAATTTGTCATTATTCAATGATTTTTGCACCTCCAAATATAAGCAGACAACATAATTACTATTATCCTTTATATTTTTAGGTATGTCTTATAACTTTGTTTAGAAATTTTTGTCGAATTTACTAACAAAGTTAAATATAGTTGCGCAAAACACAATTGAATAGATTTTATTTTTTTAAAATTTTAACGATGTACAACGCATTGTAATTAAGTTTAATTTGAAGAGGTGCATTATTAAAGTTATGTTCTATCATTTGAAATGTTGGATGGATTAAATAATCTAGTTTTCTTAAAAATCGTTTTGACCATTTATGTTTTTTTCTAATACGCTGAGAAATAAGATGATTAATATTACCGTTATAGTCATCGACGAGTTGAATTTGAACTAAATAGGTATCTTTTAATACATCATCTGTAAAATCAATAAATATATATATGTCTGATCATAATTGACTTGCAATGATTCACTTTCTAAAACACGCCAATCGTAAATTAAAACAGTATATTGGTCTTCATCGTCAATTAAGATGTAATTTTCATTAAATAATTTGGGTTTCATACTAATTTCAATGAGTTGCTCTAAAATCGTTCCTAATATCGACTTAAACCCGTTTTCATCGAATATGTGAAGTGCATTAAACAGATTACCACTATGCTTGAAGTTAAAGCCAATTCCGTTAAAATATGACGCTGTTCTCACAAATGTCTCAATTAATAAAGGTGCACTATTATTCAAATCATTATATTTACTATTTAAAAATTTGTGGTTTTCAAAATTTAAAAATATTATTTTCTGATCTTCTAGATCAAATTGCTTTAATATTTGTCTAATATTTTGGTATTGTAATATATTTTTCACCAGTAAATGTTCATTCTGTTCAATTAAGTAAGGCATTTTTAGTTGTGCATTATCAATATATAAAAATTCAAAATTAATGCGTTTGATTTGTGATTCTAATGTTTTAAACAATACAGGGTCGTTTAATAGCTTACTTATTTCTAACCCAAATGAAAATTGTTGCGTTTTATGCTGTATTTTTAAAATAATTCGATAAATGGATTTCAAATTTACTTCATCTAAATCAAAAACAAGACCTAATTTATGATTACCACTCGTAGGAAGTTGATGTTCTCTGAAGTAGTTTGCTACATCCTCAAAATTAGACTCTAAAAAATCCGTTAACGTTAAATCTTCCAGTCTAAATACTACATTTAATTCATTAATAATGATGTATTCAAACAATCGTTGTCTCTCATACTTTGTCATTTGATTTTTAATATCACGCATATCTACATTTAGATAAAACTTCAATGTTGAGTGTTCGTAATACAAAGGTCGTGCAAAATCTTGAAAAAATAATAATCTTATTTCTTCTATAGTATTAATTTGAATCACTAAATAATACGGATTCACAGTAGAACCAATTGTTGAATCTGCGTAGATTATATGTTCATCGTGTTGGTTATAATATTGTTGTTTAATCTTGATTAATTGATTAATGTAGTCAATATTTCCTTCGATTATATTTTCATAATCCATATCAATAAATTTTTCATATCTATCACAGTATCGGTACTCGTTGGGAGTCATGCCAACATAATTTTTAAACGTTTTAGAATAACTTGAAGCATTGCTAAATCCTACTTTTTCACTTATTAAACTTATCGTGTATTCCGTTGATAATAGCCATTCAAATGAATTTGCAATTTTTAAAGTATCTACATATGTCTTGAAACCCATATTTAGCAATTGATTAAACTGTGCCGAAAGATTAGATTTAGAAGTAAATAACTTTGATGCTATACCCGTTAGCGTTAATTTCTTAGTAATATTTTGATTAATATATTCTAATATTTCGCTTAATTCACCGTAAAAAGAGAAGTTATATTGATGATTTGCGATTGATTTCTCAATGGCGCCTTCTTTCCCTATAATATCAACAACAGATGTAATATATGTAGTATCTTCAGAAACTGAGTCTGCGTTTAAATGGTTTAGGACAAGTTGCAATAATGCGCGTTTAATGGAGTTAATGGACTTAACTAGATTAGTTGAGTATTTATAATTGAAGAAATCAAAATGGCGATCTCTAAACCAATCACTAGCGATATAAAGCATGATGGTTTTTTTATTTTTTAGAATTGAAAAAATATCTGTATTATTAATAACGTAAATGTCATTTTCGACGTTAACGGTTTTAGTAAAGTGCTGAAGTTTAAGTTGACCTTCTATCGGAAACAACAGAATAATACCGTCTTGGCAACGTGTCATTTTGTATTCATTCTTAGTCAATATATGAATATTGGTATTAGACATTGATTAACCTCTTTCTAATTCATGATAGTCTTTCTAAATGTTGTACTAATTTCCTTTTTGTTTCTTAGCACTATCATAGTGATTAAATGTAAATTTACCACAACATGATAAACAAATCAAAAATACAATTTTTTATAAATTAATTTCTTGTTATTATTAACTTAAGTTATGAATTTGTTAAAAAATGTCCCGTTATTGCTTCAAATTCAATCATGTATATAGTAATACGATCAATCATACAATTACTAAACAAAATAAAATCATTGAATGCAACACGTAGACATCTCAAATGTATAGGTTCTCATTATGTTCTTTCTTATTTAATTTTTAAAGCGATTTGCAAGTCTTAATACATCTTTTATAATATTCAACAAATTAATAAATAGATTAAAACCCATTTCACGTGGTGAAAAATTCCCTCGCTTCATACGATTGAAATCATACAATGTATATAATAGAAAAAGTATTAAACCTACAACCGTAATGGCAGTGTGATATATAGGATTATGAATGAACATTCCAATCAATCCGGCAATAATTAATGCAATTAATGTTACAAATAAATATTTACCAATACTAGAAGCATCATTAATAATGAAAAAACCTAAAATACCGAAAACTATAAATGCGCCAATTGCTAATAAGACATTTTTATAGAAGACCTCTGGTCCTAAATTTTGCATATAAGTTGTAAAAGTAGCGTATGATAAAAGACCTACAATAATGGCATAAATATGCGAAATAACCAAACCATACTTACGCGCACGTTGAATAAATAATGTTGCCAAAATAAGTACTAATAATGCTATAGATAAAGGACGTCTCCATTCCATAGGTAAGTATTGTCCGAAGTAACATCCAATTCCAAATATAATCCAATAATACATAAAAAATAGCCATACCTTGGCATAATCACGCGTCCTATCTTTATCTCGATGTTTTGTCTTCATGTGATGTGTGTTGTTATACGACTGAGACATACAATGAATCTCTCCTTTTCAGATATCACTTTTTCAACATGATTGTATCGCATTCTAACTACTTTTCAAAAAATAAACCATTAACGAATGATATGTTTTCTACAATTACATTTACATTAGTTATTAATACTAGACCTCAAAATATGAACTACAATTAAATTTAACACAACCTTAAAACCTATTGTTAATCCATTTGGAGCTTAAATTTTCCACTCAACTCATCTTTATTTCTAATAGAAATATTACAAATCACTTAATTTTTTTACTAGAATGTGCAGTCAAATATTTAATGAACGCTATCATATCAACAGATTAGACGCTTTTACATAATAAGAGACAAATATTAACAATATTACAAGATAATAACAATGCCCAAATTGTGTCTTTTTTTTGATAGTATGAATACGTGATATATGTAAATGAATATATAAGATAAATTAATAGTTTAGGAATTTATTAATTATAAATAAAATCAATTTTCTCAAGGAGGACATTTAGTTGAAAAAGTTAGCAGTCGCAGCTTCTGTCGCAACCGGAGCAGTTGCAGTACTATCTAATCACAATGCTGAAGCATCAACTCAACATACTGTAAAATCCGGCGAGTCGCTTTGGAGCATCGCTAGTAAATATAATACATCTGTAGATAGTATTAAGAAGAGCAACAATCTTTCAAACAATATGATTTTCCCTGGTCAAGTTATTACTATTGGGGGCAACAGTAATAACTCTAACAATGCCAGTTCAAATGCAACAACTTCTTCATCAACATATACTGTAAAAGCTGGCGATTCTTTATATGCAATTGCTAGTAAAAATGGTGTAACTGTCAATGCATTAATGAAAGCCAATAATTTATCAGGTTACTTAATTACACCAAATCAAAAATTAAAAATACCTAATGGTTCAACTACAACACCTAGTAAAACAAATCCTAGTACAAACAATAATGTAGGTGGAAGTGGCGGTTATTCTAGTCCAACATTTAGTCACCAAAACCTATATACTGCTGGTCAATGTACATGGTACGTATTCGACCGACGTGCTCAAGCTGGTAAACCAATTAGTACTTATTGGTCAGATGCAAAATATTGGGCAGGTAATGCAGCAGCAGATGGTTATACAGTAGATCATAACGCAACTGTAGGTTCAATCATGCAAACAACTACTGGCTACTATGGACACGTAGCTTATGTTGAACGTGTTAATGCTGATGGTAGTATCTTAATTTCAGAAATGAATTATGCTAACGGACCATATAACACTAATACTAGAACAATTCCTGCATCTGTAGTTTCAAGCTACAACTTCATTCACTAAGAAATTAAATATAGAGTATAAGAGCAGCTAATTAAGTTTAATTGGATTGCTCTTTTTTTGGCACTAAAATAATGCAATTTAATAAATCATCCCACTGTTTCAACTTGAATTCAAAAGATGATTTAAATTCTATTATGTCTTACTTCATATCTAACAAAGAAGGGCTAGCGACAATGTATCGCTAGCCCTTCTTTAATATATTATAAGAAAATGTTCATAACCCAGAATATCAATGCTGCTAAAATCGCAGAGATTGGTAATGTAATAACCCATGTAATTATCATACGTTGTGCAGTGTTCCATTTAACACCTTTAGCTCTGTTAGAAGCACCTACACCAAGAATTGATGATGATACAACGTGTGTAGTAGATAATGGGAAGTGTAATGATGAAGCTACAAATATTGTTAATGCTGATGATAAGTCAGCAGCAGCCCCATTTGCTGGGCGAATTTTCATAATGTTTCCGCCTACTGTTTTAATAATTTTCCATCCACCAATTGCAGTACCTAGACCCATTGCAGTTGCACAGGCAACTTTTACCCATAATGCCGGCTCAACGTTTGTTGGATCTTGAATATTAGCAACGATTAAAGCTAATGTAATGATACCCATTGATTTTTGTGCATCGTTCGTACCATGTGAGAACGATTGCAATGCTGCTGTAAATACTTGGAAGAATCGGAAATTACGATTCGCTCGAGTAAGGTTAGCATTTTTAAAGACAATTTTAACAATCGTGTACATAATGAATCCGACACAAAATGCAATAATTGGTGAAATGATTAAAACAATAATAATCTTAGTAAAACCTTGATAGTGAAGTACACCAAATCCTTGTGCTGCAATCGCTGCACCAGCGATTGAACCTATTAATGCGTGAGATGATGAACTTGGAATACCATAAAACCATGTTAATAAATTCCAAATGATTGCTGCTAAAATAGCGGCTAATACAACTACTAACCCATTATGTAATTTAAATGGATCAACAATATCTTTTGTGATTGTACCGGCAACACCAGTAAATGTTAAAGCACCGATAAAGTTCATAATTGCCGCTAAAAATATTGCAGTTCTAGGGGTCAATGCACGTGTCGATACTGCTGTAGCAATCGCGTTGGCTGTATCATGGAATCCATTGATAAAGTCAAAGATTAAAGAAAATATAACGATAGCTATAGTGATAATTAATACATATTCCATAAATTAAAACTCCCTTAGCTATTTTTCATAATAATCGTTTCGAAATTATTTGCTACAACTTGACATTTATCTGCTATTTCTTCCATGCTTTCATAAATATCTTTTATTTTAATTAGTGTGATTGGATCTGTTTCACTGTTGAAAATGTGTTTAATAGATTGACGTAAAATGCCATCACAATTTGTTTCAAATTCTTTAATATTAATAGAATGAATGCGCATGTGAGATAATTTCTTCTCAACTAATAAACCAACAGCTAATTTCATTTCCGCTACTGCTTTTTGGATATTTTCTACGAATTCTGCCATGTATTCATCTGTATATTCAATTGAATACATTTCAAACATTGCTGAAGTTTCTTCCATTGCGTCAAGAACGTCATCAATTGCATTACATAAAGATAGAATGTCTTCACGTTCAATTGGCGTAATAAATGTTTGATTTAAATCCGTAATAACTTGATGCATTAATTCGTCACCATGTGACTCATATGTCTTGATATTGTCAGAATAAGCTTTTAAATCTAGGTGCGTATTGAAATCCATTTTCCCGAATTCAACTGCAGCACGGTCCAAATTAAATACCATTTCCTCTAATTGAACCATGAACTTATCCTTTTTCTTAGTAAACATTATAAAGCCTCCATTATAGCGATCGTTTCCAATCACATTTGTAAATTTTTATTATTGTAAGACAACTTTAGATAAAGAATACATTTACAATAAGAACATTCAAAGAGTCTATTTTCTGACTATTTGTAAATTTTATGTAAATATAATGTTTTACTGTTATTCACGTAATACTCCATTACTGAATTTATCCCTATTTGAAAATATCACAAAATTTACATAACCACAATTACATTTACAAATTCTTTACAAATACGAAATATTAGATAAATATTGACTTAAATTGAGTGATTAATCGTTCTTTTAGAGTGATTATAGGCGATAACTGCAAAAATACTATAAATGATTGTATAAATACCCATTACAACGAAAATAGGAACTTTATTATCAAAGCCTATAACCTTCATAAAGACCACTGCTGCAAAGTAAGAATGTAATAAGGCAATAATCAGTGGTATACCAAAATTAAATGCCACTTTGAGTTTTAACCCTTTTGCCATGTCTTTTTGAATAAAACCTAATTTACGTAATACAGAATAACTTTCTAACTCATCTTCTGTTTCATCAATTTGTTTAATGTAAATAATACACCCTGTAGCGATTAAAAATGCAATTCCTAAAAATGATGTTACAAATAACAATATTCCAGTCAAACTTGATACTTCGCTCACCACTTCACTACGCGTTTCAACATTACCATCAAGACCCTTTGTTATACTCTCAAGTTTTGGTATATCTCTGTTATGTTTTAAATCAAAACCATATTGTGAAACGATATATTTATTTTTCGCATGTGCTTTCAAATAGTTATAATCTGTATCATTTAAAACTAAAGTAGGACCTCCTAAGTCAATACTCTGTTTAAAATAAATTTTATCCATCACTTTATTCAATTTAATATTTGCATGATGCTTTTTAGTTCCTATAGAAGCCGTACCATGGGGTGTATGATTCGATAAATCATGAATTAACCCTTCAGGCATAATTAAATTAGCCTCACCCTTCTCTATAGAAACATTAGGGAAATATTTTTCACTCGTTACAATAATTGCGTATGGTTGCACCTGATTTTTATCAAATAAATGATCTTTGTATAGTTGAGAATAAACAACTTGTTTAAAGTCGTAATGGTAAGGAATATGATGCCGATTTAATTCAAAACCTAATTCATTAGCTAATTTTTCTTCTTTCAGTGTAACTTCATGAGGAGATTCTAATAGAACTTCATTTGTCAAAGAGCCCCTACTAATCGCAGCGAAACACAATACAGATACAGTTATTGCTGAAATGATTGCCATTACAGTTAATGAAAATGCATTTTTTCTAATTCGAAACATGAGTGATGATGTAAAAATAACATCATTTACAGAAACATTACCACCTTTAAGGTATCTAATCGTCTTTAAAATGAGAGAAATCGTACTTCGAAAGAAAAAGTAAGTTCCTAAAACAGTAAGAATTAGAATAACAAACGATAGTATCACATCATCTACAATCTCGACAAAACGTGACGATAAATAATAACCTGTTAATATCAATACAATACCTAAAACACCTAATATAACTTCTCCTAATGTAAGTGTGATGTGACTATCTTCTTTACTGTCTTGAGAGGCAATTAAACTTTTAATTGAAGATTTACTTAAATAAATAGACGCTTGAATAATGATAAGTATATAAGCAGTGACAAGTATAAATAAAGTTTGCGCAATCGCTTGAAAACTAAAAATGATTGATACAGAAGTATGTATACCTAATAATTTTAAAACAATCATTAATAGTATTTTTGATCCTAAAATACCGATAATCATACCTAATATCGCGGTTATAATAAAAATAAATAATTGTTCAAACATTAGCATATAAATAATACTCTTTTTACCTAAACCAATCGTTTGCAATAATCCGAATTCATAGCTACGTCGTTTAATAAACAACATATTCGTATACATAATAAATACAACAATAATGATAAATAAAAAATAACTTCCCACTTGTGTTCCTTGTTGTATCATTGACAACGATTGATGCACATTTAAGTGATGCACATACTTAATTGTTATAAAACTAAAAAACAACACGATACTTAATACAAGTGAAAAGATATAAATCGCGTAATGAATTATATTCTGTTGAAAGTTCTTCCATATAATTTGACTAAAACTCATACATCATGCCACCTAATATACTTTGCGCACGTAAGATCTCCTTGTGAAAGACATTTTTATCATCTTCACCTTGATAAATTTCAGTAAATATCTGCCCGTCTTTTAACATAATCACACGCTCTGAGAAGCTTGCTGCCAAAGGATCATGCGTTACCATTACTATCGTTGCGTTATAAAGTTCATTAATTTTTTGAAAACGTTGTAATAAATCGCGAGTATTTTTAGAATCAAGAGCCCCTGTTGGCTCATCCGCGAAAATAATCTTAGGATACGTAATAAATGCACGTGCTGCGGATGTTCTTTGTCGCTGTCCACCAGAAATGTCTGATGGATATTTATCACTAATTTCAAAAATATTTAAAGCCTGTGTAATACGTTGATAGCGTTCATTCATTTCTTTTTTATCTAACTTTTGAACTGATAAAGGTAACATGATGTTTTCTTTAACTGTTAACGTATGTAATAAATTATATTCTTGAAAAATAAAACCAATATCTTTTTTTCTAATTTCAGACAACGCTTTATTAGATAATTTCTCTAATTGTTGACCATCTAAAATAATAGAACCATGTGTTAAATAGTCAATTGAACTTAACACGTTTAATAACGTTGTCTTGCCTGATCCCGATGGCCCCATGATAGCTACAAACTCTCCCGCTTCAATTGACAGATCTATATCTTTTAAAACTTCTTGTTCAGTTTGTTTATTTCCATAAGTTTTGGCAATTTGCTTTGCCTGTAATATTGCCACGGTTTTATTCACCTCGCCATTCATTTTATCTGCATGTGCGTTTACTTTAGAAACATCTCACTACTTTAATCAGTTTAATTATAAAAGTTATCGCTTTTGATGAAATGAAGATGGAGTAACAAATCTAAGTTTTAAGGTAACATTGTTGTCACTTGGGTCATACGGGCCATCAATTCATTCTGTTTTGGAAAAGTTAATACAAAAGTAGTCCCCTGTCCTACTGTAGATTCTACTTGAACATTAATACCTAATTGATCCTTTACACTGTTAACCAGATATAGCCCTATTCCTGAAGAAGTTGTCTCATTACGATTCGCAGTCGAAGTGAAACCACGCTCAAATATACGTGGTAAATCCTTGTGACTGATACCTCTACCAAAATCTTTAATTTCTAATGCGACATGACCATCATTTGTATAAGAACGAATAATAATATCTTGTCCTTGAGAATATTTTAATGAGTTAGATAAAATTTGGCGAATCATCATGCGACACCACTTCACATCCGTGTAAACATCTAAGTTTGTTTCTAAATCCAAATCATAGCCTATACCTTTGGCTTGGCTAATATGACGTGTTAATTGGATCTCATCAATCACAAGACGCTTCAGTGATGTCTCTTCAAAATACATGTCTCTATTTTTAGACTCTAAACGCGTTAAATAAAGTTGCTTATCTAACAACTCATTAATACGTGCCCATTCATACAATAATGACTTTTTACGTGTCCCCTCTTCTTCTTGATCGATTAACAACTTCATCGCTGTCACAGGTGTTTTAATATCATGAACAAATTCTGTTAGAGATTGTTCTGTCGATTGTATGTGTAATTGTTGTTCAACAACACGTTCCTTTTGACTCGTTAATTTGCGATAAAGATAATTAACAACTTCCTTTTGAAACGGATCTTCCGCTAAATCTTTATGCTTAATTTCTTCAATTTCTTTATTATTATATAAATGTTGATATAGCTTTACTTCTTTTAAAAAAGTAAAAATTAAAAACATCGCTGTAAGACCGAGATTTAAAGTTACTATAAATCCTATACTCTCGATGGAAATATCATAATCAATGTAAGCCATACCTAATAAAATCAGATGTAGAAACACAATCCAAAAAATCCAGTTACTTCGCGTTTTGAGGAATAACCAAAACCACTTCAAGTTACTCATGTGCCATGTAACCTTTACCTACTTTAGTTTCGATCTGTGTATCCATACCGATATCAGATAATTTTTTACGCAAACGGTTAACGTTAACAGTTAACGTATTATCACTTACAAACGCTTCATCATCCCATAGCGCAGTAATTAAGGTATCTCTAGTAACAATTTGATTTTGCTTTTGAATTAACATTTCTAAAATAATCATTTCAGTCTTCGATAAATAGATAACTGAATCACCTTTTTGAATACTATCTTTTGATAAATCCACAAGTGCATCTTGCCAATTCAATGTTCTCTTTTCTTCTGCTCCAAATTCATAAACACGTCGATAAATGGCTTGCAATTTAGCTATTAAGACGTTTGTATGGAATGGTTTTTGCATATAATCATCGGCTCCCAATTCCATGCTCATGACTTGGTCCATCGGATTATCACGTGATGATAAGAATAAGATGGGGACATTAGATACTTGTCTAATCTTTCTGCACCAATAAAACCCATCGTATTTAGGTAATTGAACATCCATAATAACAATCTCAGGATTTGTTTCTTCATAAATATCCATTACTGCACTAAAATCATCTATACCTGTCACAAAGAAATCCCAATGTTCTAATTCTTTTTTCAATTCTTGGAAGAGTGTTTGATCATCTTCTACTAATAATACTTGCATCACTTTATCACCTATTATTTTGTATATTTCATTTTTTCCCCTGATTGAACCCGTCCGTTAAAATGTTTAATTCGGCAATCAATTTCAAATCCTCGCATAATCAAACCTTGTAATGGTGCTTGAACGAAGTAGTAAATTGGCCATAGTAATTTCGGAATATAATCATATAAATGAACAATGACCAATCTTGTCCCTTTAATTTGCCTAAATTCTAATTTACCTTGTTTCTTTTGATTAGATTTTATCATTGAACCTGAAATCAAGTGTAATGTTATAAGTCCCGAGTCGTTTTCAACTTTTTCCATAATTAATAATGGTTTAGACTTTTTTCGTGCATAAACAATGTATCTATCATTATCTTTATATGTGTGCATGAATGTACCACGTGTATCATTAAGCCATTTCATAAAGTAGTCTACTAAATAGGATAATGTCCATTTCCTAGGTAATATCATTCGCATCGCTGTTCTTATATCATCATATTTAGACATCTGTAATTCAGCATTTATATGCGGTCGTTTAATTTGTGTGTTGGTCTTTTCCACAGGAACACCGTAATTCTCTAGCCTTTGTACTGTCTCACTATCAAATCGACTACCACTTATATATACTATTTTAGACACACCTTGTTGAGCTGCTGCTCTGGCAAAGTTATCTGCGGCGATCAAATTTAAATCTCGTGCCGTTGCTTGCGTTAATTTTGCTGAATTCTTATTAGGATCTAAATAAAAAACAGCAATATCCATACCTTCCATAGCTTTTACAACATGAGTATAATTATAAATATCTCTTTTCAACCAAATAATTCGATCATTATCTTCTTTTTTAGTATTTGGATACTTTGATAAGGCATATATGTTTGCATCTTTTTCAATAACACTACTTATATACTTACCAATATAACCACTACCACCTGCTAATAGTACATTCGGTTTCATATTTAAGATTACCCCTTTAGTCTAAAAGTTTTTTATTTTATGTATATCTAAGATTTATTGCTATAATACCATGTAAGACACAATAGTTTATTAATTTGGGAGGACGCCTTATGGCTCATATTATTCGTGAAATTAGTATAAAAGACGTTGAAGACTTTATTAAATTATTAAGTAAAATTTATGATGAATCTGAATATACATTATATAACCCGGGTGAATATACGCCCAGCATCTCAAGTGTTAGTGATCATTTAGAACGCATTATCACTTCTCCAAGAAATACTGTTTATGTTGCAGAGCAAGATGATCAACTGGTTGGTTACGCATTCATTACAACTGAAGATTTTGAGCGCAAACGTCACGAAGCAGTTATCACAATTGGTGTTAGACAACTATATCAGAAACATGGCATAGGTATGGCCTTAGTAAATGCGACTGAAGCTTGGTCAATCAACCATGATATTAGACGTATTGAAGCTTCCGTTGTCCCTGAAAACGCGCGCGCAGTTGAACTCTTTAAAGCTGCTGGATTTAATATTGAGGGCGAATTAAAGGATAAGCTATACATTAATGGTCAATACTTCAATAAATATGTCATGGCCAAACTGCTTATTTAGTATTTAAATTTACTATCATTATATTATACTCTAGTCTCAATAATATTAAACAACATTACTAAAATGTTAGATTAAATAACAATATACCTATAGTAATTAAATAGCACTATCATAAATTAATAGAAATTAAAAAGGCTTACTTCCTTAATGATTTAACATTTAGGAAATAAGCCTTTTATTCTTAGCTATAGTGTTGTCACTAATAGTTTGATAATTTTATCACTTCATCGTGGTTAGTAAGGTGATAATGAGAAACTTTTATCCGAACTCGTAGAACCATCAAATGGAGATTGCTGATTTTGTTCTACACCAGATGATGAAGTATTTCTGCTTAAGAATGCGAGTACACGTTTCATATTCTCTTTAGATTCTGGCTTCTCTAAATGAAATTGATATTGATGATGTAAATGATGTGAACCATTATAGAACAATGTATTAGCAGGAATGCCTTCTTCCTTCAACTTACGGTAAAATTCAATATTTTGACTGTAGAAAGGATCAGCATCACCTACTGATAGATACGTTGAAGGATAATCTTTAGTCACTTGATTAATTGTTGACATTTGAGAAATATTTTTAAATTCTGATTCCCATTTTGTTGCACCAGTATAACTATGCATAAACATTTGAATTCTTGGGAATTCCGTTTCTCTAACTGTCTTCATATCATAAAAACCACCGAAAAAGATAGCGCCTTTTATTTGTGATGGTGTAAAACGCTGTTCAAATCCCATTTCACTTCGTAGTGAACTATTTGTTTGCATAGCAACATATTGACTTGTAAGTTGTGCACCGGCAGAGTCACCGCCTATAACAACTTGATCTAAATCAATTGGAAAGCGGTCTTTATTATGCTTAATAAATTGAATTGCATCATCAAATTGAATGAGTGGCGTAGGATATTTATAATTAGGTGCTAAAGCATAGTTAACATTGACTACTACATAGCCTTGTTCCACAATTTGCGATAGCAATGGATTTTTATATTGTTTATCACCTGCAACATACCCACCCCCATGCATCCAGAAGATAACCGGCAATTTAGTATCCTTATCTACATCGTCAGGCATCATAATATCAAGTTGGCTTTCAGGAAGATGATTATTATAGGTAATATTTTGAAATAATTTGACGTTAGGATTATTAATTTGAACTTTTTCACGTTGTTGTTTTTTCTTCTCACTCTCTTGTTGATGGTGGTATAGTCCCCAAGCAACTACAACACTCACAATCAATATAATGACACCTGTGATGATCGTCCATTTTTTCTGAGTATTCATTCCCTACGTTCCTTTCAATTGATTATAGAAAGTTTGCTTATTCATTTAATAGAAAAAGCAACCCGTATAATCATACGAATTGCTTTTAAGATTAAAACATTCACTTTCAATTGTAAAGTATTGCTATTTTAAATCTATGCTATATGATCTTTATTATCACTCTTACGTACATAGTATTTAATTAATACTGCAACTACGATAAACAGACCAACAACACCCATAATGTTATATAAGAAGTTAATTAAGTCTGCGAAACCTACAAAGCTTAAAATAAATGCAGCAATCATCATAATAATGATAAAGATGTGATACTTTTTACTATATGGTTCTGTAAAACGTGCTGCGAATGAATAGCATAGTCCTAAGATTGTATTGTACATAACTGCTAACATGATGACAGTTAGAACAAGACCAATCCATGGATGAATAGCATTAGCTAATGTTAATGTTGGAATTTCAACATCTTTGATTTTAGGATATTCAGATTGTAGTGCAAAGTTAATTAGAGCAAGTAAGATAGTGTAAACCACACCGCCAAACATTGCACCTCCACCTGAAACTTTACGTTTAGAAGCGTCGCCTCCAATTGCAACAACTGTACTAAAGCCCACTGCAAAAGCTAGACCACCATACATTAATCCTCTAACTATACCCCAAAATACACTTGCTTTATCAACAGTACTGTTAACTTCATTTAATGGAACGCTACCTGCAAATAAGTAGTAAACGGCAATAAGTATTACCATAATTATTAAGAATGGTGTGACGAAACCAAGTGCGCTCACGATTTTGTTAAAGTCTAATAATAATGTTAAATAAATGACAATAGTCATAATTAAGGCACCTAACCACGTAGGTATGCCAAAACTCTCTTGGAATGTTGCACCAGACCCTGCAATCATAGTGACTGCTATACCAAATAAGAAGAATACTAATATATAATCGAAGATTTTACTAAACTTTTCTCCGAATAAATATTTTAATGTTGACTCATGATTCGTAGCTTCAAATGCTGTACCTATTTTAGCAACTTGTCTACCTATAAAACCAAGAATCAAACCTGAAATAAGTACACCAATATAAGACCATAAACCATATGGTGTAAAGAATTGCATAACTTCTTGTCCAGTTGAGAATCCGGCACCTACTACAATGCCGACATAGGCGAAACCAATTTTTACAGCTTCTTTATTTAATCCCATGCGAAAATATAACCTCCTTAAATTTGACACATTGTGCATTATAACGCACTTCAAATAATATGCAACAGTGCATAAAGGTTACGAACCGGCGTTTATCGGCTATAAACACTATGCTATATACACTTGTTAAGGATTTAAAATTCTTTAAAAATTATTATAATTATCTTATTTTTCATAAATAAGTAACTAGTAAATCATATTTAATTTTAGATTAATGAGGAACATCATATCTACATCTTCAAACAGATAATAGCGATCATTATAGAGGAGGTAAAAAATAAGTTTAGGAGTAACTGCAAGTTTAATATTGGCTATTATCGCACTAGTCATTAGTTTTTTTAATAAATAATTAAATTTAAAAATGACTTGAATTAAAAAGGCTGAGACAAAATTAAATGTCTCAGCCTATTTTACCAATTTGGCAATAGCTGACTGATTTGAAATTGACCTTGAATCAAGTTTTCTCAAACCTAGTCATCCTTGCTTGGTAGGCGGGGCCCCAGCAAAGAGAATTTCCTAAAGAAATTCTACAGGCTAAGCAAGCTAGGGATACAACGAAATAAATTTTGAAAAATACTATTTCTGACCCACTACCATATATAAAATCTAGAAAGTAATTATTTGCTCAATGATGCAATCATTTACATGCTGATTAATTAGAATTTCCATATTGTTGTAATTCATTAATATCAACAACAACATTATCCATACGTTTAGCTGTTTCTTTAAGTGCATTTCTTGCAACATGATTACTTGGATCTAATTTCAAAATTTGTTTAGCAACTTTGAAAGCTTCAGTATCAGTAATAACAGGTTCTGGAATGGCATGTAATAATAACATTTGTAATAGACTCTTAATTTCTTTACCATTCGTCAACTGAATGGACGCTTGTGCATGGTAATAAGCAGAATCCAATGCCCCTTCTATCTCACTTAGGGGATAGACAAGTAATAGAAATGCTAAATCATGCAATTCAGACGTTTCTTCAAATTTAATCATATCTAAAATACAAGTATAAAACATCATGCTTTCATTTTCATGTGCACATGAAATGTAGGCTTCTTCAAAATCTAAAAAGTCTGCTTTGGCCATTAGTTGTCTAACTTGTTCAAATTCTCCACTTAAAACGTATTCCTTGATGCTACTTTGCATGACCTTGCCCACCTACTCTTTCGCTTTACTATAATAATCTATTTTATCACAATCAATTGTCACTTTCATTTTATAAATTACTTAATTGTAAAATTTATTTTGCGCATTTATTTGATTATTATATTCACCCAGATTATTTAAACATTAGTCAAATGTATTTTCTTTAAATGAAGTTTGAGCGACTTCTTGTATCGCTTCATCAGTTGTTCCGCCAACTGAGAGTTTCACTGCGGCAGTAAAACTACCTTCTACTATTGGTGCATCTATCTTCTTAACATGATGTGGTCCTTCATACATCTCAATTGCTAAATCTAAATTCATTTCAGAAGAACCTAGATCATAAAAGCACAATGCGTCATCATCTAAGTTATTGATAATATTTTGAATATCATCAAATGATGTACCTATGCCTCCATCGACACCGCCGTGAGCTATGACGTTAACATCTTGCGCCATCTGATTAAGCAATGCTTTAGTACCATTCGCAATGTCTTCACTATGGCTGATAATTATAATTGTTGTCATTCAATCTCATCTCCAATCAGTGCACTTAATACGTAAACCATACTTTGAGCACCAGGGTCGATATAACCTATTGAATCCTTTTTAAAGTATGCTGCACGTCCTTTTGTAGCTTCTATCTCTTTCGTATCAGTAGCAAATTGTTGTAATATCTCTAATGTGATTGTTTCATCATTTTCTAAAGCTTCACGCGCTCGATCTACAACATCAAACATAGTCTTCTCATCTCGTTGTACTTTACCTCTCTGGGCAATCGCATTAGCAAATTCAGTAACAACAGCTTTTAAATTTTCTTTATCCATTTCATCATTAACAACATTAGCCATCTTAACAAAGCTAAATCCATATAATGGACCAGATGCACCACCAATATTTGACATTAATGCCATACCGGTAGATTTAAATAGCGATGACATACTACTATCATCTATCTTGTCTTTCAAACTTTTAAATCCACGCAACATATTGACACCATGATCGCCATCACCAATTGCTCTATCTAAATCCGTTAATAATGTTTCTTTCTCTGAAAACACTGCCTCTAAATTTAATAATCGTTGTTTCATATCTTTAACATCCATTTTTAATCACCTCAGTTGAATGTGGTTTTCTTTTTAAAAGTAGCGAGACGTAGTAGGTGCTTGTAAAGCTTTGAGTAGTTCTTCATTATTAGGAAGTAGTGTGATTGAAAAACCTTGCATATCTAATGAAGTCATATAGTCACCAACAAACCATTGCGCTACATCTCTATTTTGCTTTTCTAAATAAAGTGAACAATATTTAGTCACAATATTTAACTCTGATAGTGGTGTACCACCCATTCCATTAACTATAACGATTAATGATTGCTCTTGATTTTCTTTAAGTAATCGACTTAATAACCGTTCAATGATACTATCGATTTCTTCATAGTGTATTCGTTCAATTCCTTTTTCCCCATGAATACCTATCCCAATTTCTATATCCTCATCATTAATATCAAATCCATATTGGCCTGTTGTCGGAACCATTGGTGGTGTCAGTGCCATACCAATACTTTTAATTTGTGAAGCTATTGTTTCCGCTTTTTCTTTAATATCCTGTAGAGCTAAACCTTGTTCAGCTAAATAGCCTACATATTTATGAACGCATACTGTGCCTGCAACACCACGTCTTTGCGTTTCTTCAGACACTGATATGTCATCTTTAACGACAACCATCTCTACTTGAATATCTTCCATTTCTGCCATTTCTTGCGCCATTTCAAAGTTCATTACATCGCCAGCATAATTTTTAACAATTAATAAAACACCATCACCAGTATCGACAGCCTTAATTGCTTCTAACACTTTATCAGGTGTTGGTGAAGTAAATACTTCTCCGCAAACCGCCGCATCAAGCATCCCTTGCGCAACATAACCTGCATGAGCCGGTTCATGTCCACTACCGCCACCTGAAACAATCGCTACGCCTTTAGATTTCTTTTTACGTCGCACGACAACAGTTTCTGCAATGATTTCGATATCATTATTTGCTATTTTTAAACCGTCTAGCATATCTTTTAAAAAGTTTTCTTTTTGTTTTATTAGCTTTTTCATATGTAACCTCCTCCTTTGGCCTATCAATTTAATTATAAATCAAGCATAATGTATGCGCTATCATTTACATATAAATCGACTTTAATAAAAAAGTGGAAATGGAACAGAATTTGTCCTTATCCAAACACAGAGAATTTCAGCGTAAAATTCATTAATAGGGTCTGTCCACTCCCACGAAGATTACTACAATCGTAAAAAGTTTAATATTTAACTAATTAGAAACGATGTCTTACATATATTTTATCCTTCAGCATCACTATTCAATGCACCAATTTTTAAATACTTTGAGATTTATACATTAAATAAATGAAGTAAGGTGCGCCTATAATAGCAACTACAATACCAGCAGGTACCCCTGTCGGTTCAAGAATAACCTTACCAATGGTATCTGATAAAACAAGTAAGAAGGCACCTACAATAATTGAAATTGGTAAAAATAGTTGATGACGCGGTCCAATAATTGATTTTGCAATGTGTGGCCCCATTAAACCAATAAATGCAATAGCACCTGCAACAGCCACGGCAATTGATGATAAAACAACAGCAATAAAGAATAAAACTACACGTTCACGTTCAATCTTAACACCAAGTCCTTTTGCAATATGCTCATGTGTATTAATTAAGTTCAATACATTAGATTTATATAAAAGAAATGGAATAATAATGATAAGCCATGGAATAATTGCAATTACAAATGTAAAGTCATCCCCCCAGATATTACCAGCAAACCAAGTAGCAATAAATTCTGACTGATCTTCATTAAATTTAGACATAAGCGTAATAGAACCACCATATAAGGCTGTCTGCATACCTACACCAATTAGCACCATACTTGAAGGTGTAATGCCATCTCTCTTGTTCACACTAAATAAAAAGATAACAATTGCAGTAGCTACACCACCAATGACACTAATCACTGGTAACACATACACAAAATTATCAGGGTTAATATGTCCTATTGAAATAAATAGCGCTATGGCGAAACCACCGCCAGCATTAATACCTAAAATACCTGGCTCTGCAATTGGATTCTTAGTGACACTTTGAATAATAGCACCACTTAAACTTAACGCAGCACCTGCTAAAATAGTAATTAACATTCGTGGAAAACGAAATTCCATTAAGATTAATTGATCATAATATTCACCTTGACCTATGAGCGTCTTTAAAAAATGATCAACCGGAATTTTATATTCTCCTGAAGACACACTCCATGTACATGCGACTAATAATAATATTGAAAAAATTACTAAAGTAACAATTTGTTTTCGTCTTAATTTAGGATGAATCATATTGTGCGCCCCCCTCTTTTAACTAAGTATAAGAAGTAAGGCACACCGATAAATGAAATAATCGCTCCCACTGGCGCTTCACCTAACATTCGTGCAACAGTATCAGCTAAAATCATAAGTAAACCGCCTGTTAAAGCTGTTAATGGTAATACCTTTGCGTAGTCTGTGCCTACTAAGAATCTGACAATGTGAGGCACCATCAAGCCAACAAAGGCAATTTGTCCTACCATTGAAACGGCTACCCCCGCTAATATCATTGTTAAGAACAAACTTACTCCACGAATCAACGTGATATTTTGTCCCAAGCCTTTAGCAAGTGTCTCTCCTAAATTTAAAATCGTTAATTGTTTACTCATTGTTATGATGATAACAATAGCAATGATAATAACAGGTCCGCTCCACATAAGTTGTTTCCAAGTCGTACCTGAAACACCACCAGCAGTCCAGAAAGTAAGTGTTTGATTCAGCTTAAATGTTAAAGCAATACCTTGACTCAAAGCCGTTAAAAGTGCACTTACAGCAGCACCTGCTAAAATGATTCTCATAGGATTGAAGCCATCACGTCTAGATCGACCTATTGTTAAGACAATAAAGCCACCCAACATCGCACCTAAAAACCCTGCACACATGAGCATTAAGAATGGTGCTGCGGGATAAAAAGCAAATGTTAACGCCAATGCAAATGAAGCCCCAGAGTTTAAACCTATTAAACTTGGATCTGCAAGTCCGTTTTTAGTTACGCCTTGAATAACAGCACCAGCAACTGATAATGCCATTCCAACTAATACCGCACCTAAATCACGCGGTATACGTATCTCACTAATAATATTATGTTGTTGATTTTTAGGATTATAATGAAAAATAGCATCCATAATAGTTGAAAAACTAATTTTCGCTTCACCTATCAAGATAGATACAAGCAATGCGCCTATTAACAACACAAAGACTAAAATAATATAGCCAATAAAACCTATGTTTACTTTTTTATCTTTCTCCATCATGATAAAAATTCCCTTTTCTTAGTTTATCTATATATTATGAATAATTACGTTCGAATAAGTCATATGTCACTAACAATGGTTTACCTGTACGAGGGTCCGTACTAAGTACGACATCAATATTAAACACTTTTTCTAGAATATCTTTAGTCAACACGTCTTCAGTAGCGCCACAAGCAATGATTTCACCTTTCTTCATAGCGATAAGATGATCAGAAAAACGAATAGCCTGGTTAATGTCGTGTAAGACCATTATGATGGTACAACCTTGTTCTTTATTTAATTGTTGAACTAATTCTAAAATTTCTAATTGATGTGAGATATCTAAATATGTTGTGGGTTCATCTAGGAAAATAATGTCTGTTTTTTGAGCCAATGCCATCGCAATCCAAACTCGTTGACGCTGACCACCACTTAAATCATTAATAGAACGATGTCTAAATTCAGATGTGCCAGTAACATTTAAAGCCCAATCAATCTCTTTTTTATCTTCAGCAGATAGACGGCCGAACCCTTTTTGATGTGGAAAACGACCATAAGATACTAATTCTCCAACTGTAAGACCATCTGCTACTTCTGGTGTTTGTGGTAATATAGCAATTTTTTTAGCAATTTCTTTAGTTGATTGCGTATGAATATTTTCACCATCTAATTGAATTTCGCCATTTTTGATTGTTAATAAGCGTGACAATGCTTTTAATAATGTAGATTTCCCACAACCATTAGGCCCAATGATAGACGTAACCTTGCCATCTGGTATTTCTACATCTAAATTGTTAATAATCGTATGATCCCCATATCCAATTTCTACTTGTTCCGCTTTTAAACGATTCATGCTTTCCCTACTTTCATAATAAATAACTTTATGTACGATTGAGTTTTCCAATTGATAATAATTATCATAGTCAATAGAGGTATTATAACATCTTTGTAAATAACTGACTATTTGTAATCGACAAAACAAAGGTTAGGTATTTCATTAATTGATGTCGTCATATCACCTTCACCAATATATTGAAACACCTAACCTTACTCATTCTCATTATTCATCTGCTAAAAAGCCATTACCATATACATCTCTCACATCATGCACAACTAAAAAAGCTTGATTATCAATCTTTCGTATAATTTTCTTAGCTCGAGACACTTGTGTTTTTGCAACGACAACATATAATACGTCTTTTTCTTCACGACTATAATAGCCTCGACCATCTAATATTGTGAGACCTCGTCCAACTTGTTCATCTATCGCTTTCGCTACTTGGTCAGGCTTACTTGAAATAATTGTCATTGCTTTTTTAGTATTTAAACCTTCTATAACATATTCCATAACTTTGGTACCTATATATAATGATATAACTGTTACTAAGGCCATCTGCAATGGTAATACAGTTAATGATATGAGTACTACAATCAAATCAAAAAACAATAACGCATATGCAGTACTTACATCTAAATATTTATTAGCAATTTGTGCTAGTATCGTTGTCCCTGCAGTTGTACCACCAGCTAAAACAATAATACCAATGCCCAACCCAACACAAGAGCCACCAAATATAGCGTTAATAATGATATTTCCAGTTTCGACGTGCCAAGACTCAGTTAAACTTAAAAACACTGAGATAAGTACAGTTGCCACAATAGTTAATAACATACTTTTTTTACTTAAAAATTTATACCCTACAATGATCAGTAGTGCATTTGCTACAAAGTTCGTGATGGCTGGAGAAATGTGAAACGCATAATATAATACAATGGCTATACCTGTTACGCCACCTTCTCCTAAATTACCTGAGATAACGAATGCATTAACTCCAGCTGAAAATATGAAAGAGCCTAGTATAACTAAAAGTAAATCTTTAATATTTTTATTCACATACACCAACCCCTTTTAATGTAATATCATTAAAAAGGTTATCACAATCACTAGTGAAGCTACAATATGCATTTTAGAAATAGTCTATATCTAGATTATTTTCAAAGTATATTTCTATTTCATCATGTTTAAGTGAACTAATTTAAAAACAAATATAAATTTTCTGAATTTTTTGTTTACTTTGTCAATTACATTTGCTATAATGTGTATAACTTCTTGATAAGAGAAGTTATCTCCTTTGTGTTGTTTATAGTAACAAAACAAATTTTGCTCGAAGTACTGTGACAGTACCTAGTCCTTACCGTTACAAGTACATTAATATTCATTTCCCATAAAAACCAAGTATATAGAGTGTCTCCTCACCCTACATACTTGGTTTTTATCATGTTAACTAAAATCTACTGAAATAATTCAAAAAAATCGTGGAACGAAATTCAAATTGAATGATGTTCCACGATCCTTTTAAATTGTCAAACATGCTATGTATCTTCTTACCAAGCGAATAATCCGACAAACGCTGCAGTAAGTAATGATACTAATATACCTGCTAATAACATCATTGGTACGTATTTAGATACAAAATCTGATGTTTTTTGATCGACAATCCCTTTTAATGTTCCGACAATCATTCCGATTGTAGAGAAGTTAGCAAATGAAACTAAGAATGTTGAAATAACAGCTCTTCTGTGAGGGCTATATGAATCAACGACTTTACTAATTTCACCCATAACTACAAATTCATTAGTAACAATCTTCTTAGCCATTTGTTGAGCAACAATCCATGCTTCTCCCCATGGCAAACCAAGTAAAAGTGCAAATGGATACATAAATAAACCTAAAATTTGATTTAAACCGAAACTTCCTTTTACGCCTATCCATCCACCGACTAGACCTGTAATTAAGTTTATAAAGCGATCAATTAAGTCTGCTAAAGCAACAAAACTAATTACAAATGCAATGATGATTAATACTAATTTACCTGCATTAAGTACAGAATCACCTAAAAATGAGAAGAAAGGTTGACGTTCTACCGTTTCATTATTTTTGATGCTATAAATGATGTCTTCCTGTTCTTCAACACTTACCGGATTCAAAATTGAAGATACAATTATCGCATTAATAATATTTAGCGGTATCGCTGTTAATACGAGATCACCCGGTATCATTTGAACGTATGCACCAACAATAGCTCCAGAGATTGAACTCATTGACATCATAGCCACTGTTAATACACGCATTTCATTCATACGTTTCAATTGTTCGTTTGATACAGCTAAAGCTTCAGTATTACCTAAGAACATCATTTCGATGCCAAAGAATGATTCAAATTTAGGCTGACGCGTAATTTTCGCTAGCACCCAACCAATACCACCTATAATTTTAGGTAAAATATTGAAATACATTAATATGTCAAATAATGGTACTACAAGCAGAATTGGGAAGAGTGCGCTAATCGCCATATCCATCTGTTTACCGCTAGTGAAACTGCTGAATGCAAAGCCAGTTCCAGTATGCGCTGATTGAATTACCCATGCAATTGCTGAAGCTAATCCTTCTACAATCGTTCTCCCGATTTGGAAATAGACGAAGAACCATGCTAAAAACAAGTTTAATACTACAAGAATTAAAATAGATTTCCATTGGATGTTTTTGCGATCTCTTGAAAATATAACTGCAATTCCCAAAAATGCAAGTAACCCAATGATGTTAACCAATAAAAACATAAGGCACCTACCTGATTAATTTTTTTGCCATTAATATCATAGCATGTCTATACAACAGAACCGTACTTTATTCACTAATTAACCCCAAAAGTTCTGTTAATAATATATTTTTAATTATACCATGAGGTAATGTTCGAGAAAATAAAGATTTTTTAAATAGTACAATAGAAAGCACTAGAGTTAAATTTACTGCTCTAGTGCTTTCTACTTTCAATTTAATTATGATTTTTTCTCAATATCTTTATAAATATAATCACCAATATATTGAGATGCTTTTCCATTTTCTATAGAACAAAAATCATTATAAAATGATTCTATCTTATCTTGATATTTCACTTTATGTTGATCAATTTGTTTTAACTCTTCAGCTAATTTAAACTCGTCTGTAATAATTTCACCTGGTAGGTCGTTCATGTAATCCATGTAGAAACCACGAAGTCCTTTATCATATTTTTCTATATCGTATGCAAAGAAAAATTGTGGACGCTTCAAGATACCAAAGTCAAACATAACAGAAGAATAATCAGTAACTAATGCATCAGAAATTAAGTATAATTCCGAAATGTCATTATAATTTGATACATCAATCGCAAAGTCATCATATCCATGTAAATCTAAGGCATTCGCAATTAGATAATGCATTCTTAATAAGATGACATACTCATCTCCTATTTCTTTTTGAAGATTAGCTAAATTAATTTTAAAATCAAATAAGTATTGTCCCTTTTTCACAAACTCATCGTCTCTCCAAGTTGGAGCATACATGATAACTTTCTTATCTGCAGGTAAATTCAAATCACGCTTAATTTGTTCAATATATTCAGTGTCATTTTGACGGTTAACTAATACATCATTTCTCGGATAACCAATCTCCCAAATACGGTCTTCATCCATCCAAAATGCTGATTTAAAAATATCAGAAGAATATCTATTTGGTGATACTAAACGATCCCAACGTGATGCTTCAGCATAGAAGTTCTTCTTATAGTTTGCAGTTGTCGTGCCAGGCATTCTAACCACTTTCATATCATTAGCTAAACGTTTTAATGGTGTTCCGTGCCAAGTTTGGATATACATTTGATTCTCTTTTTTATTTAAATATAAAGGTGATCTAGCGTTTGTAACCCAATATTTCGCTTTAGCATAGGCATCATAATAAGCTTGAGATCCTTTTTTCACTTTAGTAGCATTACCTGGAATATTGTTATTTTCTGGTTTTGAAAAGACCCAAATATAATTTAAATGAGGATAATGTTTTTGCATGTATTCATAAATATATTTAGGACTATCGCTATAATTTTTACCACCAAACGCTTCAAATACAATTGTATTCGGGTCAACTAAGTCTTCATTATCACTCAGTTGATATTTTGAGCGTTCTTTCATCTTGCTATTTAACACAATATTTTTAACTAAACGTGTTTTATTTCGTAAGTCATTAACATATTTGGCATTTTCAACATCATCCATTGATAAGAATAATATTTCTAAATTGTATAATACTTTCCCATCTTTTAGGATGTTCCATTTTAAAGCTTTAACAATTTTAATAAGCGCATCTTCAAGTGACACATATCGAGATTTTATATCTCTAAGTGCAGGATCAAATCCACTTTTAATTTCATTTTTCATTCGTTGAATGAGGAAATTTTTAATTCGCTTATCATTCGTTCTTTGCATAGCATCAAAGAAACTATTAACATGATCTTCAAATCTATTTGTAAAATCTTGATTACTTAATGTATTACCATAAAATGGATCGTATACCTCACCACGATAATAGAATGGGAAGTTGGTAATTCTAACAAAACGCTCCGCATATTTTAAGTACTCAAGCACAAATGACGTATCTGCATAAATATCTAATGATTCATTAAATTGAATCTGATGCGCTTTAATAATGGCATTTTTAAATAAAATATTACATGCTGATTCTTTTCTCAAAATTGCATTTGGCCTTTTTTGATGAGAAGCATATTGCAAACGTACTTTATCTTTATCTACATACTGTGGTCGTTGACTTCTAAATTTATGAATTGGTGCAATCAGTGTATCTAAACCATTCACATGTTGAAGATAGTAATCAACAGCATATGAGGCCAATTGATCATCGGCATCTAGGAATAGTACGTATTGACCATGCGCTTGTTCCAAAGCTACATTTCGTGCATGTGCATGTCCAGTATTCTCTTGCAATTGAATGAAGTGAACGTCTTTATCATATGATTTTAATACTTCTTGTAAGATTTCTGTTGAGCGATCAGTTGAACCATCATCGACAACAATAATGTCAAAATCTTGATTTCTCTGGCTTTTTAAACTGTGAATACACTCACTAATATAATCTTCATTATTAAAATACGTAATAATAATCGATAATTTATTCAATATATTTCTCTCCAATTTTCTATTTATTCTCCGCATGTGTTACGTCATCGATGAGTGATTGATAATTATTTGATGCTTGTTCTACACTAAATTTTTCACTTAATTTTACATCTTTGAAATGAATATTTCTAGCCATTTCCATTGCATCCGCAAACCCTTCGATGTCATCTTTTTTCACAAGTATACCATTTTCATGATTAGTAATTAACTCACTCGGTCCATAACGTACGTTATATGAGATAACAGGGCAACCGCTGTTTATACTTTCCATAATCGATAACCCAAAGCCTTCATACCGACTTGTCAATAGTGAAGCTATCACTTTTGAAAAGACTTCTTTAGGATGATTAGTGTGTCCTTTGAATATTACTTTATCTTCTAGTTGAAGTGTTTTAACCAATTGCTTCAATTTGTTTAAATTACCCTCTTTATCTTTTCCATATACAAGCAACGTAGATGAATAACCTTTTTTCAAATAAATATCAAACGCTTTGATAATATGATCAATTTGTTTTTCTTGAGCCAATCTACCAATAAAGCAAAATTGATCTTCTACATCATCTCGACTATTTGATTGCGCTATGCTGACAAAATGAGGTATGACATCTATTTTATTATCATCTATGCCAAACTGTGATTGAATATCATGTTTTTGATATTCTGTTAAAACTATATATTTATCGATTATTTCTTGTTTATCTAGTGCTAATTTATATGAATGACGAACTTTATTACCTTGTAAATGATTGCTATGAAACATTAATATGCGCTTAATGTTATTTTCACAATCAATCAATGGTCTGTCGAGTAAGCGTGCATCATTAAATACAACACTTCCATTAGGTAAAACATGGTTATAATAATAAGTAAATAACGCTTTTTCATTATTAAAGGTGCGCGTCTCACCGTGCATTGATAGATGTTGAATATCAATCAATTTGTTCTTTTCATCGTTCGTAAAATGTTTCTTTAAATAAACGTTACCCTTTTTATCATAATATTCTTCCATTGTTTTGATTGCCCTTACATCATCAAAGTAATCAATTTTATGTAATCTGCCATTTAGCGTGAATGCCTTACGTTTAGATACCTTTTGTGAATTAGGAGTGATTGTATCTTCAAACTTCATAATCTGTCTATTCGCATAATATTTGCGAAATAACACATAAACATTATCTTTATAGTATTTTACGTTATCGCCTTCTTGAATGGCCTCTAACCCACGTATTTTAACTTTAGTTTGAATTGGTAACTTTCTAAATAATCTGGGTTCAACTGGTTCCTCTAATAAATTATAATTCGCAAGCCAATCGTATATGTTGTCTAATTTTGTATTCTCAGTTATTAATTCTTTATTCCTAAAAATTCGATATACATTTTTATAATTAGCGTTATAGTTCGTCGTTAGAATTGTAGAATTTTCTCCCAATTGAGTTTCTAAAAACTTTACTCTATGTAACAAAGATTTTGTTCTTCCACCATGTGTAGGAGGTAAGGTGGAAGTTATTGTATATAACATAATTATGCTCCAATCTTAAGTTTTAAAGTGTGAGACTGTATACTCACATACGTCATTTAATTATTGATGATTATTTCACAGTTAACTACATAAGACAAAACATATCCTTCATTTTTTCTTATTAAAAAAGTAGTTGGAGCTAACATAAGTCCCAACTACCTAATATTCATTACTCGGTTAAATTTTGAGTAGTAACAAACTGATGGTATTTTTCGTGATTTCTCATTAATTCAGCATGTGTACCTTCACCTGTTATCTTACCTTGATCTAGGAATATGATTTTGCCTGCTTTTTTTATAGTTGAGAGACGATGTGCAATAACAATAGTGGTTCTTCCTTCCATAAGAATTTCTAATGCCTCTTGGATTTTTTGTTCGCTCTCACTATCTAAATTTGCGGTAGCTTCATCTAATAATAAAATATCAGGATTTTTCACAAAACTGCGTGCAATATCGATACGTTGTCTTTGACCACCAGATAACTTCAGACCACGTTCACCTACTAACGTGTCATAGCCATCATCAAACTGCATAATAAAGTCGTGACAATTCGCTAACTTAGCATACTTAATCAATTCTTCATCCGACACTTCACGGTTTATACCATATAAAATATTGTCACGTATCGTACCACTCATCATAGAATTCGATTGCATTACATAACCAATCTTGTTTCGCCAATTTGTAATTGGAACATCATAAATACTTTGCGTTCCATATTTAATATCTCCAGATTCAATGTCATACATACGTTCAATCAAATTGAAAATTGTACTTTTTCCTGAACCCGACGGACCAACAAATGCGCTCACCTCTCCTTGAGGTATACGGAAAGATACGTTACTAAGAATCGTTTTAATATCATATTTAAAATCAACATTTTCAAATGACAATTCACCATCGTTAATTGAGATATCTTCTATAGGTTGTAAATCTTCCATTGGTTCAATAGGTTCTTGCATGATTTCAAAGATTCTACTACTTGCACCAACTGCTTTTTTATAATCTGTAACTAAGGTTGAAAGATTCATTAATGGCATAGATAACTGCATCACATAAAAAATCATCGCAATTAACGCACCAGCTGTTATCGCACCTGTAGCTATCCTTATCGCACCGAATCCTAATATAACTGTGATCATTAATAACATAATCACACTTGAAATAGGTTGAATGACAGCTGTAATTTTTGCTTGTCGCAAACCTAAATTATAAATCTCACGTAAATTACTGTGCGCGTTGTTTAGTTCTTGCCTTTCTGTATTCGATACTTTTACTAAACGCATCTCAGTTAACACACGACCTAGCAAACCACTAAAGTTAGCAATTTCAGTTTGTGTGTTCATTGATATCTTTTGCATTTTGCGACCTAATGGAATCATTATTGCCATAAATATCGGAATTGCAATAAATGTTAATAATGTCATTTGCCAGTCCATAATAAACAACATAACTATGGATCCAATGAGTGTAATTACTGCGGGAAGTAATTGTGGCAATTTCTGTGAAATAAATTCATTTATAACCTTAGTATCGTCTGTCAAACGACTCATTAACTGCCCACTTTCATTCTTATCAAAAAAAGGCATTTTTAATTTAATGATATGTTCCCAAAGTATTGATCGAATATCGTAAATCATTTTTTCACCAATTTTACTTAGTAGATAAATACCAATACCACTTAGTAGTGCATTAGCTATAAATATTCCTGCAAATAAAAGAACGATATTCCAGTTGATACTACTTGTTGAGAATTTATCAACTAATCGTCCGGTAAATAGAGGAATTAATAGACCACTAATACTCCCTAGCGAAGAAATAATGATTGCCGCAATAATCAGTCCATATGGCCACGACAATCGTTTAAATAAGAAAAATAACGGATTTCGTCCTTTCATAAATTAGCCCTCTTTTTATATTCATTTTAAAAATTTAATTATCTTATTTTCCAAGTATAAAGCTTTAACAAATAAATTCATATAAACAAATTTATATGATAAAATATTTTAGTTGAAATTTTGAAAAAGGAAAGATAAGAATGAAACGAAACTTAATAATTACCTTTGCTCTACTTTTAACCATTGTTATTATAGCACCTAACTCCTACGCTTCCGAATATGAACCAACACCTACTGAAATTGCTAGACAATATGGTTACCCGAATGTAACAGATGCCTATCAACCTGAAGGTAGCATAAATGTAAGTCAAACCGGGCAAATTTTGTACGACTATCAATCTAACCAAAAATGGTACCCCGCTTCAATGACGAAGCTAATGACAATGTATCTTACACTTGAAGCCGTGAATAAAGGTGAGCTTTCTTTAAATGACAAAGTACATATTACGGACAAACATTATCGCATGTCAACTTTACCAGAATTAAGTAATACGAAATTATATGCTGGTGAAACATATACAATTAGCGAGCTACTCCAAATTACAGTTTCTAACTCAAGTAACGCTGCAGCTTTAATTTTAGCTGATGAGGTTTCGGGAAATGTGAATGATTTTACTGATTTAATGAATAAGAAAGCTAAAGCATTAGACATGTCAAACACACATTTCGTAAACCCAACAGGTGCTGAAAACAAGCAATTAAAAGAATTTGCGCCATCAAAATATAAAAACCAAGACAATACTACTTCCACTGCGAAAGATTTTGCAATTTTAGATCAGCATATCATCAAAGAGACTCCTAAGATATTACATTTCACTAAACAACTTGCTCCTACACAACACGGTGTCACATATTATACATTCAATCATTCATTAGAAGGAGCCAAAATGAGTTTGCCGGGTACAGATGGTTTTAAGACTGGCTCAAGTGATGTTGCAGATTATAATCACACGATTACAACTAAACGTAACAACTTCCGCATTAACCAAGTTATTATGGGAGCAGGAGATTACGTGAATTTAGGTGGAGAAAAGCAACGTAATATGATGGGAAATGCCATGATGAACAGTTCTTTCGATCAATACAGTTATAAAAAGGTACTTTCAAAAGGTACACATAAAATCAATGGCAAAAAATACTATGTCAAAGACAACTTATATGATGTAGTACCTGAAGGTATGAATAAAAAAGATTATAAATTTATCGTTAAAGATGGTTCAATTCATCTTGACTACAATCGTCAATTTCTTACAAAAGATGATAGACCTCCAAAAGTTGAAGTAACGAAACCTCTATTGCACAAAGCAAATACCATTGCTCAAACGACGTGGAAAGAGCATCCAGTGGTTACTTTTGTCGCATTAGCATTATTAGCAATTGCATTTATACTTATTGTACGTTCAATTATTCATTTATTATTTAAACGTAAATAAAGTGATTGATAACTCTTTGACTATATAGTAACAATATCTTTTACTTTCATTATTAATATAAAAAACCTAAGTGCTATATCATTTAGGTAAGAAATTCTAAAATGTAAAACAATTAAGAATTACTTTAAAGAACTGCTATAGAGACGTCACCTCAGGAACGTGAAGTAACTTAAGTTAAACAAAGAAGCCAGCAAATGAATTCAAAAAGTTCATTTGCTGGCTCTTTTAATAGGATTAAGACCTTATATTTTTAATTATTTAGCGTCTTTGCCATATAATTCTTGTTTAATCTTAGTTGTTGAAATACCTTCAGTACGTTTTAAGTATACGACTTCACATTTATCTTTTAAGAAGTCGAATTCACCTTCCCAGTCATGTCCCATTACAAAGACATCTACTTCAAAGCGATCCACGTCAATTTCTTTTTGACCCCAATCATTCTCAGGAATAACTAAATCAACATAACGAATTGATTCTAACATCATTTTACGTTGTTCATAATCATAATATGACTTTTTATTCTTAATTTGATTGAATTCATCTGAAGATAAAGCAACTATTAAATAATCGCCCATTTCACGCGCTCTTCTTAGTAATTCAATATGACCATAGTGTAATAAGTCATAAGTACCATAAGTAATAACTCTTCTCATAAACGCTATCTCCTTAACATAATTTTTAACATTTTTTCATAATCTTAATTTAGCATAAATAAAATTTACATACCATTAATTTTATAAGTTATACTACACTATCTTTTTAAAGTACGCTTAACTAACTGTTTACTGCTAAAGGCAAATTTTTTAGGGATAACTTGTGCTTGAAAACGAAAATATACTGGTCTTCCAATACCAACATCGATAAGCGTTTGACGCCACTTCTCGTAAGTGTCACGTGTCCAATTTGTTGCACCTTGCTCAACTGCTTGAATGATTCTAAACAACGCATCGCCAGAGTAGTTCGTATGTTGCATATCTTTAATGTAATGCGTGACCTTATCAATAAATTCAGGTGTAACTTTACTGTATTTTAATAAGTAAGCTTGGATAAGATAACTAACAATTAAATCATCCATTCGATAACTATAGTATGCTTTCTCATTTGTTAAAAGTAGCATCTCCATGACGCGCTGACGTACTCGTCGAGCATCTTCAATATAAGATATAAATGTATCAGCTCGTTTATCTGTGATTGAGCCTTCTTGCTCATTATAGCCATATATAATGAGTGGTAGTAATTGGATATCGCGCGCTGTTAAATAAGCTCGTGTGACAAAGGTATGCTCTTCACAAAATACAACGTCTTCATCAAAACGTAATACACTAAATTTAGAATTAAATAATTTTCCACCAGGACCAATAGATTGCAAAATTTCAGGCGCTTGAGCTAAAGATACTAGTGATTCACGATTCATTTCCTCATGTGTCGGTACAATTTTCCAATCTCCTTGGACACCTCTACCAATTTGACCAATGACGATATCAACCTCTTGATTACGTTCATAGTAATCTATCATCTTATCTAGTCTTCCCGGTAAAAATTGATCATCTGCATCTAAAAACATAAATGCTTCAACATCATCAGACATTGCAGCTAATCCAAAATTTCTACTTGCAGCTGCACCTTGATTATCTTGATTGTAAATCATAATATTTTTAACTTCTTTTTGTAATTGAGTGAGCTCATGTCTCGAATGGTCTGTAGAACCATCATTCACACAAATGATTTCAGTCTCATGTGTTGTATCGATAGATTTGATTGCTCTACGTATTGTCTTTTCTGCATTATATACAGGTATTATGATAGCTATTTTCATCTTTTCACCATCTTTTCAATAAATTCTGTAACGCGTCGAACACTATCTTCACAATTATACTTATGCCAATTTTTAAATAAAGGTTTGAACAAGGCAATATCATTTCTAATTTTTAAAATTAATTCTTCTTCTGTTGTTACTTTATATTGTTGTGGAATTGCTTTATAAAATTGGTTTAAGCCACGAATTTTATCATATTTATGCTCGTCGTACACATAAAATAATGTTGGTTTGTCTAATAAACTCGCCTCAATAGGTAATGAACTATAATCACTAATAATCACATCCGCCATAATCATCAATTCTTGTGTTGTGGCTATAGATTGACTTTTTGAAATAGATGGATGTAATTGATTAATCAATGTGTACTCGGGTAGCGCTTCTTCAAAGCGAGCAACATCTATTTGTCTATTGTTTTCAGAACCTTCACGATAAGTAGGAACATAGACCACCAATTTTTTATGAATATTATAATGCTTTTTCAAACGTTCTTGCTCGGCCTTAAGATTGAATTTTAAATATTTTGATAGACGTGGTAAACCGAGTGGCAATAATTGTTCTTCAGTAGCTTCAAATGACTCTTTAAAACATGTTCCCATCTCTTTACCACCAATAAGATAATAATCAGTCGCTTGATACACGCGTTGATATTGTCTAACCATGGTTACATTAGTCAAATCAACTTGATGATCAGTCAGCCCAAAATTTTTCAGTGCGCCAGATGCATGCCACGTTTGAATAATCGTTTGTGTCTTCTTCTTAGTATAACCACCTAGCATTAAATAATACGTATCGATTAAAATGACTTTCGAACTACTTAATGCTTTTATATGTTTGACGATATATTTGTTTCCTGCTGGTATGAAAGTAATGTTGTTAAGATGTTTCAGCCCATATTGTTCTTCAAATTTTGCAATTACAGTTATTTTGTAACCTTTATTGTCTAATTCGTTAATAATCGGCATGACATCTTCAGGAAATGTCATGAGTACCGTAATTTGCTTTTTATCAACTTGTCTACTTTTGTAAATAAAATTCAATAATGTAATCATCAACATATATACTTTTTTAATAATTAGTCGCATACATTTACCCCTCATATTTTCATTATAAAAATTACAAATCAAAAATTGTCATTATGCTGTATACACAAAGTCCTTGATAAACGCATCAACATTTATCAAGGACTTTAAATTATAAGAAATCTGCGAAATGATCACGATATCTTCGATGTAAAATTGAACCTAGAACAAAGAAAATTAAAATAACTATCACGTTATAAATTAATAATTTCCAATGTTCTATAAAGTACCATTCGTGGAATAAAATCGCTGCACGATATGATTCAGCCAAGAAATAAACTGGATTAAATTTAATAATTTCACCAATTGTTCCACCAATACCTGAATCTTTAGGTACCCATAAAATTGGAGACATATAGAATAAAATTCTTAGCAAAGCCTGCATGATCATTTGTGTATCCCGTACAATAATGCCGAGTGTCGACGTAAATAATGCAACAGATGCTGTAAAGAAAAATGTCATTGGTACATAAATTAATAATTGTACAATATGAATAGAAGGGAAAATACCATTAACGATACAAATTCCTATAATAATTAACAATAAACCTATATGACCATAAAAACGACTGGTTACAGTGTAAGTTGGTATGATAGAAAGTGGGAAATTCATCTTTGCCACTTGATTAAACTTCATAGATACTGATTTAGTACCTTCAAGAATACCTTGGTTTACGAAGAACCACATACTAATCCCTACAAGTAGCCAATAAATAAAAGGTATCCCATGAATAGGTTGGTTACTTCTAATCCCCATACCAAATACAAACCAGTAAACCATGATTTGTAATGCTGGATTCAGTAATTCCCATGCTACACCAAGATAGTTATTCGTATTCGTTATTTTAATTTGAAATTGTGCAAGTCTTTGCACTAAGTAAAAATTCTTGATATGTTCTTTAAAAACAGATCCTACTGCCGACATTGAAATTAACCACGCTTTCAATTAAATATCCACAATATATTTACATTTTTTATTTAAAATTAGGATAACTATATTATATATAACATTTTCTCAAAAGTTTAATATAATTATTACGTACATATAGTATTATTTTATATTGTAGAGAAGATTACTAGAAAATAAGAACCATAACTATGGACTTAATTTTCCAAAAAAAGTAAAACCTACCTATTGTTTACAAAAAGTTATTCAAAATCTCTTATACACTTTACACTAGGTTAATAAATTTAACAACTATTGTATGATGTATTATAATCTATATAAGTATTTATAAGGAAGGAAATATCATGAGCGTATCTGTAAATATAAAGAATGTGACAAAAGAATATCGCATTTATCGTAATAATAAAGAACGCATTAAAGATGCCTTAATCCCTAAAAATAAAAACAATACATTTTTCGCTTTAGATGATGTCTCTATAACAGCTCACGAAGGTGATGTTATAGGTTTAGTCGGCATTAACGGCTCAGGTAAATCTACATTAAGTAATATGATTGGTGGTTCTATTTCCCCAACTTCTGGAAATATTGAACGTAATGGTGAAGTCAGCGTCATCGCAATCAATGCAGGTCTGAATGGTCGTTTAACTGGTGTAGAAAATATCGAATTTAAAATGTTATGCATGGGATTCAAAAGAAAAGAAATCAAGCAACTTATGCCTCAAGTTATAGAATTTAGTGAACTCGGCGAATTTATCCATCAACCTGTTAAAAATTATTCAAGTGGTATGCGTGCTAAATTAGGATTCTCGATTAATGTTACAATTAATCCTGATATCTTAGTCATTGACGAAGCATTATCTGTTGGTGACCAAACTTTCACTCAAAAATGCTTAGACAAAATTTATGAGTTCAAAGAAGCGAATAAAACGATTTTCTTCGTAAGTCATAATATTCGCCAAGTCCGTGAATTTTGTACTAAAATTGCCTGGATTGAAGGCGGAAAGCTCAAAGAATACGGAGATTTAGAAGAGGTTCTTCCTAAATACGAGCAATTCTTAAAGGACTTTAAGAAAAAATCAAAAGCTGATCAAAAAGCATTTCGCAAAGATTTAGATGAAAAACGCTTTATTGTTAAATAGCGATAATTAAAATAAAAAATTTTAAAGGCGGATTCAGTCCTCTCGACTTGAATCCGCCTTCTTTATATTTAAAATAATTAGTATCAGATTAGCTACTTATTTTTGCTTTTTCATTTTTAGTTGTACTTTAAAAACTTTAAACATAAACTTAGGAATGCTACGCATACGTCCAATACGTTTCCAATCGATTAATAAACGATATACCCATTCGATATTTAATTTAATAAATAGTTTAGGGGCGCGTTTTTTTGTGCCACTATATATTTCAAATGAGCCGCCCACACCCATCATTACAACTCTTTTAAAGGTGTGTCGATGTTTTTGAATCCATTCTTCTTGTTTAGGGAAACCCATTCCTACAAATATATAATCAGGATTAAAACGTTTTATGCGCTTGATTACCGTCTCATCATTTAAATCTATATAACCATGATGGTAATTGAATTGCGCTTGAGGGTATTTGTGTTGTAAATTTTTATGTGCTAGTGTGACTACTTCATTTTTGGCACCAAGTAAATATACTTTTTGATAATTTGTATGGGCAATCTTTAAACAATGTTCCATTAATTCAATGCCCGGCACACGTCGTTTCAACGGTGTTCTCAAACGATTTGATGCTTTAATAACACCTGTGCCATCCGGGACAACAAAATCCGCACTATTAATTAACTGTTTATAAGTACTATGCTCTGACGCATAATCAACGATTTCTGGATTAGCTGTCACGATAAACAAATTATCCTCAGTCTCTTGTGAGAAAAATGTTTTGACATGTTCAATCATATCTAACATGGTTACATTATTAAATTGAACACCTAAAATATCCACTTTAGTCGCTGTTGTCTCTTTTTGATCATGCATTTAAGTAATCTCCTTACTGTCTAAACAATTTTCATATGCATATATTATATGAAAATAGAATCATAATAAATAACTATGTAGCTGCCTACATATATTTTCAAATGATTTATCTTCTTTTTTCAAGTTCTCTCATTAAAAGATACATCTAAAGTCTAAACGCTAAATCATCAAATTTACTTTATAATAAATACTATAATCTTACACTCGACGAGGTCAACTATGGTCTATTTAGAAAACTTTTTTACTACAACTATTAATTTAAATATATATTTAATCTGTATTATAGCAATTATCTATATTATGATTCATCAAAATAGACATCGTCAATTCAATCAATATTTAGATGTTTATTTAAACTATATTCCTGTACTTACACATGAATTCGGTCATGTATTATTCAATAAAATCAGTGGTGGACGTGCAAAAGATTTAGTCATCATCACACGGCCTTCGGAACGACTTCAAACGATGCAACAAGGCTATGCCATTACCCAATCCAAGGGGCTCATTGGACAATTCATTACTACTCTAGGTGGCTATATTATGCCTCCATTAATGCTTTTAATTGGTCTAAGTGCTGCGTATTATGGTCACCCTAGTTTGTTCTTAAGCGCTTATATCATAATTTTCATTTATTTTTTAATGCTTACATCACGCAAACTATCACCTATCATTGTACTAATTATATTTATTGCACTTCTATACTTCTTAGTACAACATGATAATCAATTATTATTTTATTATCTAGTCACATTTATTTATCACCTTATACTAGGTGTCTTATTAGGTGAAGTTTTACAATCAAGTTGGACGATATTCAAACTGACTTTTCAGCGACCAATTCCAAGTTGGGATGGACGCACATTGACAGAACTTACACGCATACCAACTTCCTTATTCAGTACATTATGGATAGCGATTAACATATTATCGATATACTTAATGCTTATCTTTACAATTTAATAAATTCATTCAAAAAATCTCCAATAAAAAGGTATTATTGAACCTTTTATTGGAGATTTTATTATCTGATTTAAACATGCTCTGCGAAAATATTCATTGCATTATCATAACTTAGTATCGTTACAATATCATTTCGTTTCACAATCATTACTTTATTTGTTTCATATTTAGTTACGATTTCAACATCATTTCCAATTGAAATATTCTTGCTAGAAAGGTATACTAAAAGTTCGGTCTTATCACGCACTCGCTTAATCGTCACTTTATCACCAGGTTCAAATTCTAATAAAGATACCGTGAATTTCTCTTCAAAATGCTGATTTCTAGGGATAATACCACCGTGTGGACATGTTTCAGGATAATCAAGTATCTTATCCAAGCGTTCTACAAATAAATCTGAAATGCGATGTTCCAAGATTTCCGCTTCTTGATGGACTTCTTCCCAATTATATTGTAAAACTTCTATTAAAAATAACTCCAACAGGCGGTGACGCTTAATGATATCCAACGTATGTTTCAAGCCTTCATCTGAGAGTTTCACACCTTTATAGTGTTTCGTTTCAACATAACCAGCCTTTTCCAAGCGTCCAACCATTTCACTAACTGAAGGAGGTTTTATATTTAAATACTGAGATAACTTTTTATTTGAGACAAAGGATGTATCCCCATCATTGGCTAATATTGCTTTTAGATAATCCTCTTTTTCTTCAGTTAACATCATTTCACCTCACCCATACATTCACTTTATTGTATCATGAATTGATAACGAATGTTATTCACCTTATTTAAACAAACCGTACCTTAATAAAAAAAGTGAGGCTAGGATAGAATTCCATTTGAATTCATTATCCCGACCACACTTTATTATATCTTCAATCATATTTATTAAGTTAGTCAGTTAAGCTATCAACGATAACCATTTCATCATAGTTTATCGCTTCTCTTAATTTCAATGCCGTACTTTCAGTAATCTCTCCATCGTCAGTTAAACTAGATAAAACACGGCGTTGTTCTCTTAAAGCATTTAATTTTATCTTCGTAATTGAATCTTCGGCACGCGTATTAAAGAAATTAGATGGCGATAAGTTATCTATTCTCATAAGATAACCGTCACAAATCATACCAACTTCTAATTTGTTATCTTCATTCGCTTCATCTACAAGACGACTAACAACATTATAATGAACAATCTTATTAATTTTAGAAAGTTCCATTAAGTTATCAGTAACACTTAATGATGATGCCGCATTGGTACGTGTACGTATACGACGTTTTAATAGTACAGCTCTCGCACCAACAATCATACGACGTATCAATGACGCTTGACGATACACTTGTGTACGTTCTGCATAACGCATGTAGTTTTCTAATACACTCGCAGTTATTTCACCATCATCGGCAAGTCGTTCTAACGTTTTCGTTTCAACCTTAAAAGCTAAACTCTGTAATCTTTCGAGTTCTTTTGAGTTCTCATCATCCTTTTCAACAGATTTCAAGAACGTTAATTTATCGTGATATTCTTTAATAACATTACCATAACGATAACTTGTTTCAAATGATAAATGATGATTCAAGTAATCTATGACATGTTCAAGAATATATATTCTAGCTTCTTTAAAATTCATACTTCCAATCTTAGCCTCAGGTGCACTAGATGTTACAAACGGCAATACAACTTGTGCAATCACAAGACTTATAATAACCATACCTGATGAAATAAATAGTAAATCATTACGATATGTAAACGCATGATGATCTGCTAAAAAGTATGGTAATGTTAATGCGATTGCTAACGAAATAGTTCCGTGCACGCCACATAGTGTCATGATAAGCGCATACATGCTTCGTTTAGGTGGCTTCTCTTTCTTCTTGTCTTCTCCTTCTTCATTCATTAATTTTTGGAAAGGACTGACAGATAAATAGAATAGAGGATAGAGCACATACACCCATATGAATCTAAATAAGTATACCGCTAACGCAACGAGTGCTGTTATCACAACTAAGAACAATAAATTGTGTGGTTCAGTCTTTACAATATTTCCAATTACTTCTGGAACTAAAAATCCTAATATTGAAAAAACAAAACCATTCAATGCATATCCTAAAATGTTCCAAGTGTGATTGTAACTCATTTGAAGTCGAGTACGTGTTTGAGCGATACGATCACGTTCAAAACCATGTACTAAACCTGCTACAACGGCAGCAATAATACCTGACGCATGAAACATTTCAGCAACAAGATAAGTAACAAATGGCGTTAATAGTTGTAAAAAAGTAAACATATTAATGTTTTCTATGCCACGTCTTGTAAGTGTTAAACGGAATCTAACAAGCGCAATACCAATAAGTAAACCAATAATCGCACCACCGATTGACGCGATTAGAAATTGTTGCACCGCTTCAAATAATGAGAATGAACCAGTAATTAAAACACCTACCGCTATTTTGAATGAGATGATACCTGCTGCATCATTAAGTAATGATTCACCTTCAAGGATAGTCATAGCACCTTTAGGTAAAACCTTACCTTTTGTAATAGCTTGCACTGCCACAGCATCAGTTGGACATAATATTGCGGCTACGGCAAAAGCTGCACCAATAGGAAGTGTCGGCCAAATCCAATTAATAAATAGACCTACACCAATAACAGTTGTAATAACGAGTCCTAAAGCCATTAATATCACTGGTTTAATATAACGACGTAAATGAGCTCTCGAAACGTTAACACCTTCCACAAAAAGTAACGGTGCAATCGTTGCCACCATAAAGAGTTCTGAATCGAAGTTAAATTCTACAGGTACCGGCGTTAAAAAGAGGAGCATTCCTAAAGCAATTTGAATGAATGCCAGAGGCACTTTGGGTAAAAAAGTATGAACAAAGGAGCTTACAATAACTACTGCTAGAAATATGAGAATCGTTTCAAATATTTCCAAACTTCCACCCCATTTTATACTTCATATTTAATTGGAGAAATAAGACTTGCCTAATATAAAAATAAGTTTTATGTCTATTTATATCCTGATAAAATACATCTTAAACTCACAATCGGTTAATTATAATTTTACCATTAAAGTTACAATGAATTAACTAACTTGCATTCATTTCTAATCTATTTTAATTAAATTGAAGACACTATAATTCACTTCTAAACCATACATACATTTTTCATTCCCTATTACAATAAAATTCAGTAATGGATTGAAATAGCGGTCCTTCCTCTTCTTTTATAAACGGAAGATTAATTTAGTTGACGTATTTTTAATCTTTACTAAAATTTTAACCGTATAACAATTCTATTTTAAGGAGTTAAAATTATGAATATATTTTCAGAAAAGGAAAAACTCAAATTATTATCAGATATCGTAGCAATTAATTCGGTGAATGATAATGAAATTGAAGTTGCAACTTATTTGAAGGACTTATTTGAAGCGCACCATATTAACGCAGAAATTGATGTTATTGAAGGTAAACGTGCTAACTTAATTGCTACAGTCGGAAGTGGTAGTCCAGTTGTTGCAATTTCAGGTCACATGGATGTTGTATCGGAAGGTGATCAAAACGATTGGGACTATCCACCATTTCAAATGACTGAAAAAGATAATCGATTATTCGGTCGTGGTACCTCAGACATGAAATCTGGACTTATGGCTTTAGCTATTACGATGATTGAGTTGAAAGAGAATGATGCACTACCTCATGGTACGATAAAATTTTTGGCAACTGTCGGCGAAGAAAAGGAACAACTTGGTTCCGCACAATTGTATAAGAAAGGTTATATGAATAATGTTGATGCTTTGATAATTGCCGAACCATCTGAAACGAATATTGTTTTTGCTCATAAAGGATCGATGGATTATAAAATCACTTCTAAAGGAAAGGCCGCACACAGCTCTGTACCTGTCGTAGGATTTAATGCAATTAAACCATTAATTCAATTTATACAAGATATCGATACAGAATATGAACGTATTTCGAAAGAATTAAAAAGCGAAAAGCTAGATTTCTCACATCTTATCAAACACATTCAATCACAATTACAACAAGAAAACAATTTAGATGAAGAAGAAGTTGAACGTGTGATTTCTGGACTTGTTATTAGCAATACTATTTTACATGGTGGGAACCAAGTCAATTCAGTTCCTGATACTGCAACTGCTGAATTTAATATTAGAACGATTCCAGAATATGATAACGAAAAAGTTAAATCACTATTCAAAACGTATTTAGAAGAAGTTAATAAGCAAGGCGGACAGTTAGAAGAAGATTTATACTTAGATTTAGATCCAGTATTAACAACTGGAGATAATCAATTAATTAAGATTGGGCAACGCGTAGCTAAACAAATATTTGGAGAGGATATTGTCGCATCACCAACCGTTGGTGTAACAGATGCTTCCAATTTATTGCGCGATAAAGATGAACACTTTTCTTTCCTAATGTTTGGACCAGGAACAGTACCTCATCAAATAAATGAATATGTCGAAAAAGAGAAATATCTTCGTTTTATCGATTACTATAAGGAATTGCTTATAACTTATTTAAAGGAATATAAGTAACTAGCGATCATCTTAAACTAATATTTATACTGAGAAAACTTTATATTTAAACGTGTATGTTATCCTTTAGTTGAGTCTTACATTCATAGGAGGATATCATGAAAATTTCATGGATTTTTTGGTGGATAATAAGTGCGTTTGAAGTTTTAAGTTTTTTAGGATTTGCATTTTTACTTTGGCAACGATCTGCAGATGCAGCAGGTGTTATACAAACTACCGAAGTCAAATGGATTAATATTGCTGTATTGGGATTAGCATATCTAATTCCATTCTTGATACAAATCGTATGGCTAATTGTTAATCTCATTTATTCAAAACGCAAACAAGCAACAATTTAGATTATTTACTAAGTTAACGCAAATTAAGTAGATGTGAGGGATTAAGGCAATGAATCTAAACATTCTGTCCAACTCCCTCTTCTTTTTTATTTAATCAACCTTGTTCTGAACCCTCTTCTTTTTACATTTTCCCTTTTATATTTTAAATTGTTTCACTAATTTTTTTTATGAATTTACTTAAATCATTAGAAATAGGGTATGATTCAACAAATAATATAAAAATACAACTGTCTACTTTTAATATACTTATTACCTTAAATAAGGGGTGTAAAGAATGTATGTTCCTAAATATTATGAAATGAAGGATTTCAAACAAATTAAGCACTTTATGATAGAACATAATTTCATTACCATTATCACTACTGACAATTCTGTACCAATAGCCACGCATTTACCTGTTATCGTCGAGGAACACGATAATCATTTATATGTGTCTGGGCACTTTTCTAAGAAAAATAAGCAATGGACATCGATTAAAAATAATGAAGATATACTTATGATATTTCACGGTCCGCACGCTTATATTTCATCTACTTGGTATGAAACAGAGGATGTACCAACATGGGATTATCAAATTGTACATACTTATGGCTGTGGTGAGCTATTAGATGAGGAAACGCTTATCACTGATTTATCCAAGTTGCTGTATAAATATGAACAACATCGTTATAATGGCGCAACATGGAATAATATTTCTGACCAAACAAAGCAACAAATCCACGGCATTGTTGGTTTTAAAGTTAAAATTAACAAAATTGAAGCTTCATACAAATTGAGTCAAAATCGCCCTCAAAAAGACAGGGAGAATATTACAAGACACCTTTCAGATAGTAGTAACACGATGCATAATAGTTTAGCTAAAGAAATAGATACGAATTAGAATCAAATTCATGTCATATTATATAGAAGTCCTTTATGATGAATAAATTTAAATTTGTTCTTCTTATATGCTCTTTTTTACTAATGATTGCAACCTTGTTCTTTTGGACATTATTTCTGCCACCATTGTCTGAACTTGAAGGCGAGAATGCATTGGCATAAATGGTTGTGTTTGTCCCATCTATAATTGCGTACCCAATTTTATTTCCGATTATATGGCTTTTAGAAATCTTTTATCTTTTTACAACGAAACACTGGTCTTATATGGACTTATTATTTTTATTACTTAGTTTAGTAACGCCAATCTTATTATTGGTTATTCATTTTATAATCGCTACATTACCCATACCTTTCCTACTTCTTTACATTTATTTAAGTATATTGACCGTGTTAATGACACTGGTCTCTTATATAAATTTAAAAAAATGAGATTGAGCATTTCAAAGTAGTAGTCTTAACTATTACTCATTCATGTTCAATCTCATTCATTGATTTAATCAATCTTTAGTTTCTCTTCTAGCTTCTGATAAACTTTCGATTTTTTCTTCTTGCTGTTTTTCTTTTTCTTTCTGTAGCTGCTTCTGAACATCGTAATAAATTTTTTCACGACGCTCTTCTCGAATTCGAGCTCGATTTTTAAGTTCTTCTGTAGAATTGTATTCTTTAGAACTTAATAAAATGGAAGATCGACTTAGTGCATCATCTTTGCGATACATGTATGCACCTGTACGATATGCTGCTCTGGCAACTAAATGCATACCTACCGGTGATGTTAAATTAATAAAAACAATTGATAATAATAATCTAACACTAAAGAAGCTTTGTTCATTCGTAAAGTAAATTAATACACCCACTAATGTTAGTAAGACAGATAGCGTAGAACTCTTGGTAGATGCATGACTTCGTAAAAAGACATCTTGAAATTTTACAATTCCAATTGCACTAATGACGGCAATGATACTGCCTAGAAATATGAGGAAAGCGGCAATCAAATCAATGATTTCGTTTATTTGTGCCATTGAATACTCGACCTCCCCCTATAAATCTAGAAATAGATACAGAACTTACAAATGAAATAATTGCAACAAGCATTATGGAATCAAGGAACGAAACAGTATTATAAATAACACTAACTATACCTATAATGCACATGATGTCAGCACTGGAAGCATCGAATGCCACAACCCTATCAGCTGTAGTAGGTCCTTTGATTAAACGGAATAATCCAATTATGAACGCTATGCCAAATAATACTAATGCACTTGTAATAAAAAAATTCGTGAGCGTTTCAATCATTGTGACACCTCCGTAATCAAGTTTTCATATTGTTTTATGCTTTTAAGCAGACTTTCTTTTTCTGAAACATCTATACTGTGTATAAAGAATTTATTGGTAGTCTTCGAAATACGAATAACTGTTGAACCAGGCGTAATAATGATTAGAATAGTTAAAAACGTAATTGCCCAATCATTTTTTAAATTCGTTTCATATGTTAATAACCCAGGATTCATATGTCTCGTTTTAAATAGAATATAATTAATAATACTAATACTAGAAGTAATTAATTGGTATAAATACACACCTAAGAACTTAATAGCAATCCATATCTTCTTAGGATAAAAAGCTTGTCCAAAGAAACGATGTAATATATAAATTACGATTAAACCAATGATGAAGCCAGATACGAAGGTAGAGAATTGAAATGAGTCTTCATCTTGAAACAGTACCCATAAAAATGCGATTAATATGTTCAATACAACTTGTCTCATTTATTTCCCTCCTTCAAATGTGAATTGACAATGCTATGGAAATAATTATCATCCATATTCAATTTTGTTGCATTTTCAGTAGCATTCATCACAACTGGCGCTGCAATACCCATTGCAAGTACGACTGCGACTAAAATACCCAGAATCGTTTTACGGTGCTTAGGTAGTGGATTGAAATCAACCTGTTCACCATCATTGTCTCCAAAGTACATAATAAATAAAATTCTAAACAGACTATACATTGCTAATAGACTTGTGATAATCATTAACGCTAAGCCAATGTAGTTACCATTTTCAATCGCACCTTGGAAGATGAGTACTTTTCCTGGGAAACCACTAAATGGCGGTACGCCTCCAATCGCAAATATCATAACAACAAATGCAACACCAAAGAATGGTTCTTTCTTAGCTAATCCACATAAATATTTATATTCGCGATAACCAGACATATAAACTAAACTACCTATAATAAAGAACAACATTGTCTTCACAATAATGTCATTCGCTAGATAGAAGATAGCACCATGTACACCTGCAAAGGTATTGGAACCTAGACCTAAAATGACAAAACCTATCGATAATATAACTTGATATGAAGCCACTTTCTTAATATCACGATATGCAATAACACCGAAAGCGCCTATAAGCATTGTGATACATGACATAAATACTAACAATGGATGTGTCACACCCGTATGTTGATCAAATAGAAGTGTAAAGAAACGAATGAGTGCATATGCTCCTACCTTCGTCATTAACGCTGCAAATAAAGCGGCAAGTTCAGTGTTAAGCACTGCATAAGCTTTAGGCAACCACATAAATAGTACTAAGGCAGCTTTCGAACCAAAGGCCACTATAAATACAATTGAAATAATAATAATCGCTTTATTATCATGGATTTGATCTAAACGTAAAGCAACTTGTGAGAAGTTTAATGTTCCAACCATCTTGTATAATAAACCAATACCTAGCAAGAATAACCATGATCCTACGATATTCAGTACAACATAAATAATGGCTGCTCTTAATTGTTCGACAGATTGTCCTAACGTTACTAATACAAATGAAGCTAGTAACATGATTTCAAACTTAACATACAGGTTAAATAAATCAGATGTTAAGAAAGAGCCAATAACGCCTGTTGTTAAGAATAAGATGAAAGTAGGCAAGTAGTATCGATTTACACGATCTTCCCCACGACCAAATCCGTATGACATAATGAGTGTCACAACAAATGACGCCACTGTAACCATAACTAAACTCAGTGAATCACCTAAGAATTGGATACCATAAGGTGCTGCCCAACCACCAAAATCAAGTGTAATGGGTTTATGTTGTAAGACGTATATCAATAAACATAATGAAATAATTGTATTAACAGACATTGTTCCAATATACAAAATTTTAGACAGCCTGTTCTTTTCTTTAGTAAAAACAAGGACTAATGCACATAACAATGGTAATAGGATTGGAAGGACTAATAAATTACTGTTCATTTTCATCCTCCTCTCCTCTTAATACATCAATATTTGCTTCTTTAGTAACACGGTATGTTCGATAAACTAATACTAGTAAGAAGGCAGTCATTGCAAATCCGATAACGATCGCAGTTAAAACAATAGCCTGCAATAATGGATCCACATAATTAGTATTAGAACCGTGAATTAAAGGTTCCGTCATCTTATTACTATAATGACCCATACTCATAATAATTAGATTTCCCGCATGCGTATAAATCGAAATACCTATAACAATTCGAATTAAGTTGAGTGATAGTATCATGTACGTTCCTATAAACACTAAAAATCCTATCACAAGTAATAATATTAAATTCATGATTTACCACCACTCAAGGCCAACATAATTGTTACGATGACGCCGACAACCGTTAACAATATCCCTAATTCAAACAATGTAATTGTCGTTACATGTAATTCACCTAATAATGGAAAATGGATGTATGCTTCACTTTGGTATAGGAACGATTTACCAAAGAAAACCGGAATGATTGCAGTAAGTGCTGAGATTATGGCACCAACAATCATTAACTTTTTAAAATCAATAGGTAAACTTTCTAATACTTCATGTACATCAAAAGCTAGAAACATTAGGATAAAGGCCGAACTAAAGATAAGACCACCTATAAAACCGCCACCAGAATTGTTATGTCCCGCAAAGAAAACATAAAAGCCGAATGTTAATAAAATAAATACGACGATTTTAGTAACGGTTCTTAACACAACATCATTTTCTTTCATCTTGGCCCCTCCTATCTTTGTAATGTAATAATGTATAAATACCTAAACCGGCAATAATTAAGACGATACCTTCAAACATTGTATCTAAGGCTCTGAAATCTCCTAAAATAGCATTTACAATGTTTTTACCACCAGTCAATTCATAGGCATTCGTATAATATTTAGAAATTGACTCTAGACCATCACCTTGTTGCGCAATAAATATGAGCGTTACTACGGCTCCAGCCATAATAAATGATACGATAATTTTGATTGCTTCTTTTTTCATATTCGCTGTTGTACGAGCGATATTTGGCAATCTAGAGAAACTTACAATAAAGAGAATGGTCGTAATTGTTTCTACTACTAATTGAGTTAACGCTAAATCTGGTGCTCTCATTAATAAGAAGAATAATGCAACACTGTAACCAATAATTCCATTTAAAATGACCATTGTTAAACGTTGTCGAATAAACACTAACGCTATACCGACAACACTAATCATAATGCCTAAAATAACTTCCAATGGACCAAATTCTGAAACTTCTATTTGATGTAACTTTGGCAAACCTACTTGGAATATGCCATATGCAATTAATATAGAGAAAATAAGAACCATTATAATATTATAATGGTTTAATCTGTTATTCATTAAACCTCGAATCATTTGACCTGAATAACGTTCAAATCCTCGATACACGTTGCGATAAGAATTTGTAATAGAAGCATATTTAATGACTTGATGCGTAATAGCTTTCCAGTTTACTTTTAACGCTACAATGAGACCAACTATAATAACAATCACACTAAAAATGAGTGGCAAATTAACACCATGCCATTGAGAAACATGCGGTGCTATTGCATCTACGCTACTACCCAAATTGGTAACATTTCGTAGTGCCGGCAATACTAAGTGCTCAGTGAAAAAGTTGGGAATAAAGAAAATTATTGGTATCATAACCATTAAAATTATTGCAGGTAAACTGAACAACCAAGGTTCATGAATATGTTTCTTTGGCACTTTCTTTTCATCAAATTCTCCCCAATAAGTTTCTTTAAGCATGTAAACTGCATACACAAAAGTAAAGATACTTGCTATAACACCAATAGCTACAACAATAATCGTTAACGTTAAACCAAATTGTTGAAGTTTGATTGCGCTAACTAAAGAATCGAAGAACATCTCTTTACTTAAGAAACCATTTAACAACGGCACACCTGCCATTGATAACGCAGCAAGTGTCATAACTAAATTCATTTTCGGGAAGAATTTACGCATTCCACTTAGTCGGCGAATATCTCTCGTACCAGCTTCATGATCAATGATTCCGACACCCATAAATAGAGAACATTTAAATATTGCGTGATTCATTAAATGGAATAAACCTGCGAATAAAATTAATGTATACGTCTCTGACATTGGACCTGATGAATGTTGCGCAACACCTCCACCTAGACCAACCATCGACATAATCATTCCTAATTGGCTAATTGTTGAATACGCTAAGATACCTTTTAAATCATATTGTCTTAAGGCCGTTACAGAGCCAAATATCATTGTAATCAAACCTACAAAAGTAACAATATAAATATAACTATCACTTAAACCTAAGATAGGCGTGAATTTAAATAGTAAAAAGATACCAGCTTTAACCATAGTAGCTGAGTGTAAATAGGCACTTACAGGGGTGGGTGCAGCCATGGCTTTAGGTAGCCAAATATGGAATGGAAATTGAGCTGATTTCGTAAATGCACCTATTAACAACATTATCATCATTGGTATAAATAGAGCATGTTTACTAATGCTATGACTTTGAGTAAGTAATTCTGAAATCGTATTTGTACCAGTAATGATATACAACATAATGAATCCTGTTAATAAGGCTAAACCACCTAAAACAGTGATAATAAATGATTGAATGGCGCCTAATTGACTTTCGGCATTGCTATACCAGTATGAAATTAATAAGAATGACGATACACTTGTTAATTCCCAGAAAACATACATTAAGATAGTATTATTTGAGACTACAATACCCAACATACTAAACATGAATAATAATAAATATAAGAAGAAACGCGGTAAGTTATCTCTATTAACAGATAAATACTGAGTAGCATAAAAGAATACTGCCACCCCTATAATGGAGATAATTAATCCAAACATTAATCCTAGACCATCTAATCGAAAATCTAGATTAACATCAATAGCGGGCATCCATGGAATTTTAAATTCTACAAATTTTCCATGTAGAACATTAGGAATTTGGGCTAAGAAATATCCCGAAGCTAAAATAGGTGCTAACAAAGCAATATATCCAGCGAACCGTCTCAATGGCTTAATAAACAACGTCATTAAGACGATTAACATAATAACTATTAGTCCACCTAGTAAATATACTAAGCTCATCAAAAGCCTCCTTTTCAGTAAAAATCAATTATAAATTTAAAGCGATAATTGTATGAAGTTCATCATCGGCAGACAACCCGATAAATTTCACCGTTTCTTGAGTTGTCTGATGACCTAAATATTTTTGTATGATTGCAATAGAAATACCTGATTGATAAGCATGATAAGCAAATGTTTTTCGCAAAGTGGTCAATCCAATATGACACAAGCCTAACTCTTCAGCGGCATGATGAATGATTCGGTAAGCTTGTTGTCTAGATAACTCTTTATGTGTTCTTATCGATTGGAATAATAAATGATCATCCATAAGCTTATTATATTCAATAAATCTTCTAACCTCTTCACGTAAATCGTTTGGTAACAAGATTTTGATTGCGGGCGCACATGACTCAATCCAAGATGATTTTATTTCATCTTGATCAATCATTTTGACGTCTTTCACTTTTAGATTTAATAAATCTGTTAAACGTATACCCGTATGTATAGCTAATTTAAATAAAAGATAATCTCTATCAGATTTCTTTTTTAATACATCATACATCTTTTTTATATCATCTTTATTTCTGATCGGTTCAACTTGATTCATTTATCCACCTCATAAAAGTTTCTTATTTAATGATAAACCATATTTTAGTTACATTAAATGTTTTTGCTCAAATTTCTTTAAATAAATGTGTCCCTTTTTTGAATGGATTTCGATATATAGAGTGAAAGGAGGTGACAAACATATGAATGAAATTTCACAATTATCTGTTGTTTGCACGCATATCACTCACGACGCAAGTGGTAAAGCGAAAGAAACAAAACGTCGTTTTACTAACTTAAACACTAAAGCCACAGATTCAGAAATCAGATCATTCGTCAATATCATTGCACATCTGATTAATGAAACATTCGATAAAGTTGAGGTGGTTAAAACACAAGTTTTATCCTAATTTAACTTAAAAATTAAGAAAGGAGGTATTCTACATGTCAAAGACTTTAGAACTTGCTTTTAAAACAAATTTAAATAAAACTGCTAAATTGCAATTCCCACAAGTTAACGTTGCTGTATCTGAGGCTGATGCTAAAGCTGCTATGGATAATATTATTAAACTTAATATTCTACAACCTACAGTTGGCACACCTATTAAAGCCACTTCTGCTAAATTAATAGACGTTACGAGTACTACTCTATTTGAAACTAAATAACACATTCTGATGTTTCAATGAGTGTGAGACAAAAAAATGTTTCATGACTACTGCGTATATTCGTAATAGATGACTAAACTGACAAGACGCTTAAATCAAGCTTTTCTCACTTCTAGTCAACCTTGCGAAGCTAGGATGAAGAATTCGAAAAGAATTCTGTCCTAGCTTCTTTTTTTATAATTAGTACTTCAATAATTTATATTCTGAGCTCACCATTAGTAAAACGCGTTGATATTCGTATTTTGAAATTGGAAACTAAAATGCGTATAATAATGATGTTTTAGTTATGAAAGAAAATATAGGGGGTCTATCGTGGCATTTTTATTTATACTCGGTATTGTGGCTGGTATGATGGTCCCAATCCAAACCTCAATCAATTCTCGCCTAGGACGATATACAGAATCATCTTTTTATGCATCTACCATTTCATTTTTCGTAGGTACACTATTTTTATTTATTTTAAATATGATTTTTAATCCTAAATTATTTGACGCTTCATTTTATAGTGGACATACAATTGACTATCATTGGTGGGTTGGTGGTCTACTAGGTGTTTGTTTCTTAACAGGAAACTTATTATTATTGCCTCGTTTAGGCGCAGCGTTAACTGTTGTCATGACAGTAGCTGGTCAAATCATCATGGGGGTCTTCATAGATACTTTCGGACTACTTGGCGCAAGCAATCATTCATTTACTTTCCTAAAAGCAGTAGGCATCATAATCCTATTCTTCGGTATCCTATTAATGAACTATATACCTAAAAATAAACTCCAAGAAAAAACAAATCATATGTTTTATGTTTGGCTTATCATCGGCTTTATATTTGGGTTTGCGCCACCATTACAAACTACAATTAACAGTGGTCTAGCTCAGCAAATGCATAATTCGCTATTTGCCGCACTCGTATCTTTCACTGTTGGTACATTAGCATTATTCATTTTAACGTTAATATTTAACAGAAGTCTTAAAATTAAAATCACACGCCCTGATATCGGTAAAATCAAGCCAATACATTTTATTGGTGGTGTTCTAGGCGTTGTATTTGTCACATCAAATATAATTCTGATGCCGTTTTTAGGTGCAGCACTGACAACTATCGTCGCAATGTTAGGTCAAATGTTAATGGGCGTTATCATTGATCATTTCGGTTTAGGCGTTCGCAAGAATCCAATAACACTTCGCAAGTTTAGTGGGCTAATTGCCATAGCTATAGGAATTATTTTGTTACGCCTCTTTTAGTTTTTACAACACTATATTAATATCTTTATTTAAAATGTCTTCTTTTCTTAGTAATTGAGAAGACATTTTTTTATTTATACGATATTACACATATTCGTTATATCGCCATTGTATAATAGTTGTATAAAAATTTTATAGAGGTGATCTTATTGAAGACATTTTTTACCCCGTTAAGAATTTTAATTGCCACACTTATCCTCCTCGTCATATCCTTTGTATGTTATATTTATGCAAAAACTCCAACAGAACCTGACACATCTAAAATAGAAACCATTACTGCAAAACCTCAATACTCTCTTTCATTCATTGGCGAACAACAACCACAAGAAAGTTTCACTTTATATTTCAATCCATTTTTAGGAAATGTTTCTTCCTTACTTGTCAAAAATGATGAAATCATCCATTCTGATACACCTTTATTAGAGTATTACAATCCGCTCCTTGAAAAGCTTATTGTAGATAAAAAGAAGGCCCTATCCTCACTTATCAACCATTCACCGAAACAATCAATTAGTCAACAGTTAACGCTAAACAGCCAAATATTAGAACTCCAAAGTCGACTTCAAACACGCATTAATTCCCCTATTTCTGGAAAAGTAACTATCCTAGAAGCACATCCTTCTAAATTAAATACAAAAATAATGCAAATTAATAGCGAAAAACATATTATTCGTGCTAATATAACTGAATCTCAATTGGAACATATTAAAGCGAATCAAGATGTAAACGTTACAAAAAATCACTCCAAATTATTTACTGGTAAAATTCTTTCTATCATTCAAATCCCTTATAAAGTAGAAAAAGGTGAATCAATTTATCAAGTAGATATTTCGACTCAAGATCAATACCCTTTTGGACGCCACTTTGATATCGATGTTGGAACTTCTAAAATAGAACTACCTATAAGTTCAATTTATGAAAATTATTATGTTTTAATTACACAAAATAACAAAATTATTAAAAGAAGAATAGAATATACTAAAAGTCAAAAAAATGGGTATATTATGGTATCCAATGGATTAAATATTGGAGATAAAGTGATTGTGCATCCTTCATCATCACTTCTACAAAAATAGCAGTGATTTTTTGCAATTGTATATTCATATTAAAATTTATTATATAGAGCGAAATAATAATTGTTCTTAATTAATTGATTTTTATAAATTGCTTTGAAATTCAAATAAAGAATATAATAATCAAAATATTGTTTTATTAAGTACTTTTTTGTTTACTTCTTAATTTCATTTAGTTATAATTAACTAAATAATATAGCATTAAATTAATTTAATAAAATTCTTTTAATCTAAATTATTTAAGTAATTTTAACTATTATAAGACGTTATATATAATTTAACGAGCAAAATAGAAAAAGTGCACAATTAGTTGGGGAGGTTTCAAAATGGCAATTTCAAAAATCAATGATTGTTTCGAATTATTAGCAATGATCACATACGCAGATAAATTAAAAAACATCATCAAAAAAGAATTTTCAATTAGCTTTGAAGAATTCGCAGTTTTAACATATATCAGTCAAAGTAAAGAAGAGGAATATTATTTAAAAGATATCATTAATCATTTAAACTACAAACAACCACAAGTAGTTAAAGCAGTGAAAAATTTATCTCAAGAAGATTATTTTGATAAAAAACGTAATGAACACGATGAAAGAACTGTATTAATTCTTGTAAATAATACACAACGTAAAAAAATCGATTCATTATTAAATAAAGTAAATACTCGTATCGAAGAAGCTAACAAAGAAACTGAATTATAATTTCTTTGTGGCTTTTCTAATTCTATTTGTTTCGATATGAATTTATAACCCTGAGATATTATTTTTAAATAACAAAGCCAGTAAATGAAATCCGTAAATTTCACTTACTGGCTTTTTTGTATATCATATGACGTATTACGAATGTATTTTAAATTATAATATTTTCATCTAATATGTTAATGTAAAAGCTTTATATCATGATTCATCAAACAGGCATCCACTTATAAAAATAACTGATATCATTTAATGATTCACTTCTGTTACCTGTTCAACATTTTCTAAAAAACTTAAATATAAGACTAGAAACTTATCTTCTTCTTCAACATAGGGTGCATGTCCAGATTCTTCAAATAAAACCTTCTCAATATTTTGATAACGCTCTTCTATTTTATAATGATTCTTATCATTTATAATTGGATCATAGCGTCCGTTTATAATTAATGTAGCAACTTTAACATAATGCGTGTACCCTTTATTCGCATAAGCCGTATCTAAAAGTGCTCTGCTTGCTATAGCACTATCCTCGGAATTTTGTTTACTGTATAAGCGTTGCCGTTGAATCCATTTCATTGCTGATTCTTGTTCTTTATAGATATACGGGAATAATAAAAGTAATGCTTCAGATTTATTAAACCCTGCAATTTCGTCTTGGTGCTCAATCATTAATTTCGTAAAACCATGAACGATATCCTCAGCTTTTGAAGAGATAATTGTTAAAGATAATACATGATTTTCATGTTTTTCGGTAAATTCTCTAGCAATAATCCCTCCCATATCATGACCTAATAGATGCGCTTTCTTTAAGTTTAATTTATTGATAAGTACATATAAATCTTTCACATGATCTTCTAAGTTATATGAATCAGGACGTGACGATTTACCATGTCCTCGAACATCATACACAATCACTCTATAGTTTTGTTGGAGTTGTTTGTTTAATAAATCAAACGCTGACGAATTACCATCTAAACCATGAATTAAGATAACGGGGCTGCCATGTCCTTCATCTTGATAAGCTAATTTTGTTTGGTTTAACGTTTCGATTTTTTTCATATTGGCACCTCCCTTAATTGTTACTATACCCACTTCATTAAAAGTTACGCTATGAATGTTCTTAACTTTATTAAAATAATTATCATATAAATATTTTTTAAATTAAAAAAGCACTTGTAACAAGTGCTTTTTAACGCAGTCAATGACTGCCAATATAATAACGCCTGAGAGATTGCTTATGTCCCAGGCTCTACTCTCAAGTTAATTTACTTATCTATTTTGAACTGGGAATGTAAACTCAAATAATATTTATTTCAAGCTTAAATTAATTAAGCGTTACACCCTCGTCCTTGATGATAATTTAATTGTATAAAAAACGATCAATACCACTATCATGATCCATATAATAAGAGAAATGATTTGTGCAATTTCAGGTTTTGTCACTACTGCATCAATCGTCTTTTGACAGAATAATAAACCAATTGCTGTGTACTCTATTTTTTTAAAAAAGACACCAATTAAGCTTAGTATAATACCTATAAAAAAAACGACTTGATGACTATAAATAGTGATGGGAATGATTCCCCAATTTAGATTAAAAGCACGCATAATGATTAAAATTAATGCAATTATCGCAATGATATACCCTAGTATCATTTCAAAACGATTGCTATATAGAAACTTCTTCTTATCAATACGAATATTAATAAAAACCGTTAATGGAAAAATGATTATACAATAGAATATAGAAATTGCTGTAGCAGCTTGAAATGGCACATATTGCTTATCATAAAGATATGATATTAAGATAAAATTCATAATAAAGAAAATAACAGGATTCGTTTGTAAACCGAATAAATTTCGTTGAATAATCAAAATGATTTGTGCTGGAGATTTGCCACGATAATCTAAATAATCTTCATCTTTTGATTCAGACTTTTTCAAATCATTGCGCAAATTTTCTTTTATATCATCGATTAAATTAGATGCCATCCCTTTGTGACTAAAGTAATCGTTAATATTTTCAAGTAACACTTTATCGTTGGTTCTCATGAGTTACTCCTTTGCTATAGTTTAATAACATCTATACGATTTGTTAATTGTTCAATTTAAAATTTTATCATACATTGACATTATTTTCTGTTTAATGACGAAAAATAAGAGCATGACGTTATTCAAAAGTTAGAATTTAACGTCATGCTCCTAGTGATGAAATTATAAAATTTGTTATTTTTATTATTTAGCAAGATCAATACGATATAATTTTAAGTTTTTATCTTGAGGTGAATTTGAGCCAAATTGATAGCTTGTTTTACCTTTTTGAATATATCCAAAATTGCCGCTTACTTTATTATATTGAACTCGTGCCACTGCATTTTTGCCTAAACTTTTCTTAACTTGATTATAAGTTGGGCCATTAGCTTCATTATAAGTCATAGAAACTCTAGTAACATAACCTTGGTTCTTTTTACCTACTGCAGTTACAACTAATAAACCTTTATTTGTGCGATACTCATAATAACCTTCATTGTTGCTTGGATTTTTAGAATAAATCGGTGTACCATATTTGTTTGAAACATTTTTGATTGATTCGCCTAGTGTAATATTTTCTAATGATTTTTCACCTTGAGTTAATTGTTGAACTGTTTGAATTGTATTACCGCTAGCTGCTTCAGCATGATTAATGCCTACTCCTGTCATTACTAGTCCAGAGACTAAAAATGCCGCTACTAATTTTTTCATAAGCACTCTCTCCTTTATCTCGTTTCTCGTCTTGTGCTTATTCATAGTATACCCCATTTATTACTAAAATAACAGTATTATTACGAAAATGTTACAAATTAGGTTATTTTATGTAACAAATTAGGATGACGACTGAAGTTATCCTAACAACAATTAGTGTTCAGGCATATATTTCTTAATAAATGGTGTTACATCTTCAATAAACTTACCTTTCTCTTCCTCAAAAGGATATAAACTTGATTGAGCATACACATTAAATTGTGAATCTTTAACTAAATCGGCTACTTCTTTAGATTCAAGTGTTGTAATACGCTCACCATGTTCTCCCGCAATAATTAACGTCGGTTTCGTTACATGTTCAAATACGCTTGAAATCGCAGTTTCTTTGAACACATCTTCAATCGCTTGCGTCTCCTCTTTTGTAGAAATTGCATTCGTATCCTCAACATGTTTTAAAAACTTATTAACTTTTCTCGGCTTATGATAACGATGCTTTTCTAAAAACTTATTTTGTTTTTCGTCATCCCAGTTTCTAATTTTATGTGAATATTTTCTGAATAAACGTTCTTCAGGTAATTCACCCTCAATAGATGTTGGTGTTACCATAATGAGGGATGAAACATAATTAGGATAACGTTCTGCCAAATCCGCAATTATGGCTGCGCCCATTTCATGACCTATTAATGCTGATTCATCAATATACAAATAATCTAGTAATTGTATGATATCATCGGCAAATTCTTTGAAATCAATTTGTCTTGGTTTATCTGAATAGCCATGTCCTCTCAAATCTAGTAAAACTACTTGAAAAGATTTTGCCAATTCTTTTGCTAAATTTTGAAATATAGAAGCATTTTCATATGCTGTATGTACTAAGACAACAGGATATCCCTCACCCATCGTATTATAATGTAAGGATAAACCACCTTTTCTAGTAAATAAATCCATCTTATGAATCTCCTCCTTGTTTTTTATGAATCGGTAATATTGATAATAACTCTTCACTTGTAGTAATAATAAAGTCAACCTCTTCTTCTAAAGGTTCTAATTCAGCGTCATCATGTTTAAACCACACACTTACCATGCCCATTGCGCGAGCTGGTGCTACATCATTTAAAGCATCATCACCCACATACATTATCTCTTCAGGTTGAACATTTAATTGATAAATCATATCTTCAAATATTTTAGGATGAGGCTTACGGAATCCTACAGTTTCAGAAGTTGATAAATAATTGATTACATGCCCTAATCCTAATGAATGTATACGAAATTGTTTAATTTTAGATTTACCATTTGCGATAACACCTAAAACATAATTATTTTGCGATAATTTCTCCAAAGTATATAGCGTGTCATAATAAGGGAATACGTAACGATAGAAATGCATTTCAAAATCATTAAATAAATCTTTCCATGTTAAACGATCAATATGGAACTGCTTAATAATTGCTTTATATAAATCAGGTTTATCATTATCTTCATCGTCATCTAATTCTATAAATTTTTGTTTAAAATCTGCTAATTGAACATGTACGAAATAATCATGAAATCGTTCATATTGTTCCTCAATGAATTTATCTCGAGATTTTGTTCTATCTAATAATGTACCTTCTAAATCAAACACGATTGCTTTTATATGACTTAAGTCCATTGTCAATTCCCTCTTAACTCTATAATTATTCTCATTTTATCAAAAGTCTTCCATAAAATAATAACGTAATATCCATGTGATACAGTTAAATGTATGTTTAAACATCTTTAGATTGCTTAATCAAAATGTAAAATAATGTTGGAATACCTATTAAAGCCAAAATAATACTAGCTGGTATTTGCACTGGATGAATTAACACACTACCAATCCAATCTGCAATCAACATCATTGTAGCACCGATTAAAATATTTAATATCATTTGAATGCCTAAAGTAAATCTCCAATAATAGCGTCTTATCAGTTGTGGCACTATCATGCCGATGAAACCAATAATACCTGTATATGCTATCGCGACTGCTGTTATTATAGATGCTAGTGTTAGTATCAAAAACATGACTTGTTGGACGTTTAAACCTAATGACTGGCTCTTCAATTCACCTAATTGTAATAACTTAATCGCTGGCACCATACTAAATAGAATCAATATAATAGGTATAGTTATTAGACCGATGTATATGACCTCTCGCGTTTCAGCCGCTGCAAATCCTCCGAAAAAGTAGTTAGCTATTTGGTTCATCTTATTAGGTTTAATTAAAACTAGAATATACAATAATGCATTAAAGAGTGCACCTATCATCAAACCAGTAATAATAAGAATTTTGAGTGGATAACCACGTGAGATTTTGGCAGCAATCATTAAGACGATCAATAATGCGATTAAACTAGCGCTAATTGAAAAGATGGGCACCCAAATAAAAGATAATCCTAGAAATATCGCCAATCCAGAACCGAATGTAGCACCACTTGCCAGTCCTAATGTAAAACTATCGGCTAGAGGATTATTTAAAACAGTCTGAAACATCTGACCTGCTAGTGTTAATATTGCTCCTGTTAATAAGGCCTCAATAATTCTTGGCAACCGAACTTTAAGCAATATCATTTGATTAAATGAATCCGTTAAGCTCCCTATGTCCCATAGTAAATAAAATCCTATGGCACCGATTAAACATATGCACCAACTTAGAAATGTTGAATATATATTTCTTGTCATTTTATCAACTCATCAATAATCTTTCTATTATTTCTTCTATTATAACTGATGATATAAAAGAATGGGACTGGGGGCAGCATTCTTTTAAATTCGTAGACTTAGCTTGCATTAGTTATAGCATTTCTATACAACATTCTTTTTGCTAGGTCCCGTAGTTGCATAGTCGCAAAAATAATTAAAACTGAGAAAAGCTTGATTTAAAGCCCTTCTCAGTTCAGTCAGCTACAGAGGATTTGTAATGTAACTTTTCAATATAAATTGTACTAATCTCACTTTTACAATAACTATTTAATTCATATGAATTTATCTTTTATAAATAGCGTCTCTTAATTGTTTTAAACCTTCATCAATACGAGGGCCTGGACGTGAAATTTCATCACCGTTCACAGTTTCAACACGTCCATTTTTCACAGCTTTAATTTGACGGAAACCATCACGTTTTTTAATCACTTTATAGTAATCTGATTTAGATAGACCTTCTGTAGAAATGAGGATATCTGGATTCTTTTTAATGATACTTTCTTTATCCACTGGTTTCCAACCTTCTATATTTGAAAAGCTATTTTTAGCATCTAATTGGGCTAACATGTCATCAAAAAATGTATGTTTGCCTGCTGTATATATTTCAGGTTTAGAAGAGACTTCCATAAAAACAGATTGTGACATATGATGTCTTGGCACCGACTTTATTACTTTTTCAACATTGTGCTTCGTCTCATCAATAAGTTCGTTAGCTTCATGTTCACGTCCTGTTACTTTACCTATTTGTTTAAAAGTTTCATACGTTTGATCCAATGATTGTGCATCTTTCACATAAACCACTTTTACACCATTTTTTTCAAGACTATCTAACACTTTCTTTGAAGTTCCTTTTTGAGATTCATGTGCTAAAATTAAATCGGGTTTGACTTTTAATAAGGCTTCTTTATTTAAATTCATTGTATTAAATTGTTCTTTCCCCTTTTTAACATCTTTAGGGTAATCGTCCACTGTAGAAACACCTACAACATCTTTTCCGAGACCTAATTCATAAAGAATTTCCGTATTACTTGGCATAAGCGACACGATACGTTTGTATGAATGCTCTTTCGAGTTGGAATCAGATTGATTACTTTGTTTATCTTCTTGTTTATGTTGATCGTTTTGTCCACAAGCGACAAGAATCAACATGACTAAACTAAGTAATATCCATAACTTTTTATTTAACACGTTCACACATTCCTTTCTAGATTATGTATATGTATGCATATATCATAACAAATAATATTAAATATTAATTTAAGTTTTTCATATTTAATTGTGTAATTTCATACTATTATTTGTTTCATGGAAAATTTTAAATATTAAAAAGCATTGAATATCTCTAAATTTAGAAATACTCAATGCTTTTCTTAACATTACGTTGCCTTGGGATTAGTTCCATACTCATTTGTACCTTTTTCACTATCTGTAACACAATAAATCAATGCGAAAATAGATACAATTAATAATACGATCGAAATAACTAACACAACTACCGTTGCAATCATTAACGATACGTCAGAATAAAAATCACTCAAATACACATTAGATATTGTTTCTATTAATACAATTAATCCTCGTAACAGCATCGATATTAACATAATTAACGGAATTAACATTGTGCGCCCAACATCATGAAATCGACGTACTGACATAGTAAATGTACCTATTACAATGATGACATCAATCGTTTCATACACAATGTTAAAAAACGTATCTCCACCGCCAAACACCCATTTAAGTAAGTCTGCAAGTAAACTTAATAATACAAGTACGATGATATTAGCTAATGTTGCAAACCAATAATGTCGTCTACGAGTTCGACCTTGTACATTGAAATAATTTTTCCAGAATAGCTGATACGACTCAATCATTATAGCGTCTCCTTTGAATATGATTCACTATAATCATTACACAATAAAGGATTAAAGAAAATACTTTATTTAATATAAGCTCGAATCGCTCTTGCAATATATTCATTTAAATAATCATTACGATTTTTATTTATATTTTTAGCAAAACGTTCATCACTTTCGTAAGTGAGTGCCATATATTCTAAGAATTGATTGTCCGCATTTGGTACTTGTCGTTGTAATATCTTTTTTAACGTTTCGATATTTTGATACGTAAATGCGTCATCCGCTGAATAGCCATCTTCCAATAGTTGATTCATCTCATTAAAAAATTGATTGAATTGTTCATTAGTATGATCATCATTATCTTGCTTCTCAGAATCACTAAATTGAGTTCTATTATCTTGATATGACTGATAGTAATCCGTGTCACCATATTTTAGCGCCGCTTCTTTATCATATTGTTCATTCACATCAAATTGATTAAATTTGTCCATATTAATCTCCTCATTTCTATGATTAATTAGATGATGATTGAGGTAATCAATGATTTGATTCAGGTGATTTCGTTGATGAATAATTTGAGCATAATTTTCTTCTAATATTACATTTTTATCATTAATACTTTGCTGAAAATAGTCTTGAATGTTCTCAAGCGATAAATTGAGTTGTCTAAGAAATAAAATTGTTTGTAATTTTGATATATCTTGAGAATGATAATAACGATACCCGTTATCATCAATATAACTAGGCACAAGTAAACCAATCTCATGATAATAACGTAAGGTTCTTGTACTAACCGACGTCACTTTGCTCACTTCATTAGGTGTAAAATAGTCATGATTTATCATTATTTTATTCTCCACTTTACTTTATTTTTAATATCATTAATACCTCATTCATCTATTTAGGAGTGTAGACTATGACGTAACGTTAAAGTCAATCATTCTTATTAAAATAATCTTCTAAAAATGTGTACTTTTGAGTCCCATTTCCATTAAAATAGTTTTTCCCAAAATTATCTAATAAGGCATGAAACTCGTTAGCATCTTGATTCGTAAAATGAGGAGGCAATGAAATTTGCTTTTTAAATTTATCATAACTTTCTGTATGGGCGTAACCTAACTTACTATACAAACGTCTCGTATGACTATCAGGAATAAACTCGATACCTTTAAAGATATAGACGAGTAAAACATCGGCTGTTTCGCTACCGATGCCACGAATTTTTAGTAATTCTCTTCTTAGATTATCTCCATAATGTTGATCAATATTTTCATAATCAAAATTAAATTGATTTAACCACTGAAACAAAGCATGAATGGCTTTCCCTTTATTCCTATAAAAGCCGCTGGAACGGATCGTTTCTTGTAGTTCAGTTAATGGCAACGATAAAATTTTTTGAGGATTAAAGTTTGTTTTTTCTTTTAACCGAAGTAAAGCCATGTCTGCATTTTTCCAATTCGTATTTTGGACTAATATAGCACCGAGCATCATTTCTTCCGGGCTCTCAGCGGGCCACCAATGTTGCTGTCCCATATGCTCTAATAAAGTTTCGTAAAGTTCTTCTGTCGTAAGCGTTGGCATACTCTCACTCCAATCTTTACATAATAATACCCTCACAAATCGAAATTTATGAGGGTGTTATCAAAATTTATATAATTCTCTTGATTACATAGATTCAGGTGCAGAGACACCAACCAGTGCTAATGCATTGTGTAACGTAATTCTTACTGCATCTACTAAAGCTATATGAGCTTTCGTCTTTTCTGCATCATCTGTTAATACTTTTTCAGCATTATAGAATTTGTGGAATGCAGAAGCTAAATCTTGAATATAGTTTGTTAAACGATGTGGTGCGCGACTTTCTGCTGCACTTTCAATAGTTGGTTCAAATTCAGCAATCTTCTTCAATAAGTCGATTGCTTTTTCATTTGTAATCGTTGAAAAGTCAGCATCAGCAGTAACTTCAACACCTTGTTCTTTCGCTTGTTTTAAGATTGAGCAAATACGTGCATGCGCATATTGAGCATAGTAAATTGGATTGTCTTGTGACTTTTCTTTGGCAAGTTCCAAATCAAAGTCGAAATGAGAATCAGGACTACGCATTGTTAAGAAATAACGTGCAGCATCAATGCCTACTTCATCCATAATTTCACGTAAAGTAATTGCATTACCTGTACGTTTACTCATCTTCACTTCGACTCCATCTTGCATTAAACGAACCATTTGCATGATTTGAATTTCAAGACGATCACTATCCACACCAAATGTTTCAAGACTAGCTTTCAAACGATTAATATAACCATGATGATCGGCACCCATTAAATCGATTAGGATATCATTACCACGATTAATTTTATTGTAATGATATGCTGTATCTGGCGTAAAGTATGTGTAAGTACCATCTTTCTTAATTAATACTCGGTCTTTATCATCTTTAAAGTCAGATGTACGTAGCCATGTCGCACCATCTGCTTCATACGTATAACCTAGTTCATTCATTTTAGCTAATGTGTTATCAATGGCACCATTTTCATATAATGATGTTTCACTGAACCAGTTATCAAAGTGGACGTTGAAATCAGCTAAATCTTTTTTCAATTTATCCATTTCATAATCGACACCTAATTGTCTGAATGTTTTAAGACGTTCTTCATCAGAGTAGTCTTTCATTTCAGGGTGTTTATCAGCTAAATCTTTACCAATTTCGATGATATCTTTACCGTTATAACCATCAGCTGGCATTTCATGACTTGTATCACCAAGTGCCTCGAAGAAACGTGTTTCAATAGAACGTGCTAAGTTAGTAATTTGATTACCCGCGTCATTAATATAATATTCACGTGTTACATTATAACCTGCAGCAATTAAAATATTAGCTAATGAATCACCTACAGCAGCATTTCTAGCATGACCAATGTGCAAATCACCAGTTGGGTTAGCAGATACATATTCTAGTAAAATATTCGTGTTCTTAGATTCTTCTGCACAACCGAATTTGTCACCTTTATTGATAGCTTCTGGGATAACTGCAGTTAAATACTGATTATCTAAGTAGAAATTAATAAAACCAGGGCCCGCGATATCTACTTGCTTCACGTTCGCTTTACTTGTGTCTAAGTTATCAACGATAGCTTGAGCAATTTCACGTGGATTACGTTTCGCAATTTTAGTTAATACCATTGCAATATTCGTTGAATAATCCCCGTTTTTAGTATCTTTTGGTATCTCTACTTTAATTTCGGGAATATCTTCAGCCAGATTAGCTTTTTCAATACTTGCTTTAATTTCTTCTATTAAAGTTGATTTTACTTTTTCAATAATATTCATTCGCTTATCTCCTTATAATTAATTTCATATTGATATGAGCCCATCTTTTCATCGTTCTGATATAACTCGTATTGAATTTTTAATTTTCCACCATTTTCATTCACAAAATGCAGGATGCTACGTGTTTTAACAGTTAAGGGAATACGACCAGCTGGTATATCGTAAAGTGTAGTCGTATCATGACCTTCCACAAAGTGAAGATTCATATTAATATCGCCTTTGCGTATTAATTTAACACCGCGTTCCTCAATTTTAATTGTTACATTAACGACTGCATCTTCAATTTGTTCTTGATATCGAATATAATCTGCGTTTTTCTTTTGCCATGAACCTTGAGCAGCAAATTCAAATTTTTGTTTTTCACCATTTTGTTTTAGAACTTGTTTCGTTTGAACGTCTATATTCTTATTCAACGTTTGCCTCACCTTAGCTTCTAAATAATACACCACATTATAGCATAAATTAGATAGTGCATGTAGGTGATACTTCTCAGTTTTAAAGTATTTAGGATATATATAAGTATCATCATCTATTTTGATAAATTTAGTAATAAAAAGAACAGTATATAGGTTAAATCTTGGAAAATATTACTATAAAATGACTTATTAGAAGTAAACTATCAGCGTGTATTTGGAGATGATATAATATACTAGTCGCCTATCTCTCAGGCGTCAATTTAGGCGTAGAGAGGAGGTGCTAATCTATGCTAGAAATCCTTGTTCACATCACGACCACAATCATCAGTGATTGTATTATTGCGATATTCACGCATTGGCTACGTAATCGCAATAATAAATAGGCAACCATAGCCACACCTAAAAATCCCCTCACTACGGCAATAGTGAGGGGATTGGTGCATCTATGCTAGTTTCCTTGTTAACTAAATTATAACACTGGTGAGTGGAGAAATGCAAAATGATTTCACACGATGACTCAACTAATTAGAAGAAACATATTAAACAACGGTAGAAATTGAGGTGTGCGATATATTCGATACTAGATAAACAACATATTTTAAAATTGTAGTTTCTTTTTTAGGTAACATCATTCTCACATATCAATATTATTAGAAACTATTAATGTAATAGAAAACAATATATGATCCTACATTGACATTAGCATTTAATTTGGCAAGACTATTTGGTACCACTGTGGATGAATTTTTTTCGGTTCTGTTGCATAGTTAGAAAAATATAGCTAATTACCATTTTATCATGTCGTTGTTCCCTTAACTGGCTAACATATGCCTAATTTGGTTCTGTTGCAAAGTTGAATTTATAGTATAATTTTAACAAAAAGGAGTCTTCTGTATGAACTATTTCAGATATAAACAATTTAACAAGGATGTTATCACTGTAGCCGTTGGCTACTATCTAAGATATGCATTGAGTTATCGTGATATATCTGAAATATTAAGGGAACGTGGTGTAAACGTTCA
>NZ_QJSN01000011.1:0-82527 GCF_003217445.1 Staphylococcus sp. AtHG25
GATCAGGCACCTTCAACGAAGGTAGCAATGGCTAAAGTAATTAAAGCTTTTAAACTTAAACCTGACTGCCATTGTACATCGAAATATCTGAATAACCTCATTGAGCAAGATCACCGTCATATTAAAGTAAGAAAGATAAGGTATCAAAGTATCAATACAGCAAAGAATACTTTAAAAGGTATTGAATGTATTTACGCTCTATATAAAAAGAACCGCAGGTCTCTTCAGATCTACGGATTTTCGCCATGCCACGAAATTAGCATCATGCTAGCAAGTTAAGCGAACACTGACATGATAAATTAGTGGTTAGCTATATTTTTTACTTTGCAACAGAACCCTTTGTTTAATATTGCTATGACGATAAGTGCAACAATAATATATATGATAATTAATGCTATTTTAATAGCTAAATTTTCATATGTTTCTATTTTAGTTAAAGGTTCAAATAATGAAGACAATACATTTTTGACCTGATTCATGTAATAGTAACCTCCCTATTCAACTTTTTTATAATTAAATTATTATACTCATTTATTGCTCAATATGTATCCGTCTTAAGCTTTATTTTATTACTTATTTCCTTGGCAAAGCCTAAGATGTAACACATCTTAACTCGCTCTTTCATAGAATATCACTCTATCAATACGATTGATTACGTATTATACTTCGTCATTGAGTTTTTGAATGAGTCGTTTAAATTCTTCTTCTGTTTTGAATTCAAATGTTATTTTACCTATATTCTTGCTAGTTGAAATGTCTACTTTAGACCCAAACTTTTCTTTCAGTCGACGTTCTTGCTTTTGAATAAATTTAGGTTTTATTTGCGTTGTTGCTTTGCTTTTTTTAGACTGCCCACCGTCTTGTAATTCATTTACAACCTGTTCAAGATATCTAACACTCCAATTTTCACGTATGGCTTGTTGGCTTATCTTTTTCATCATAGTGACATCTTTAATGCCTAACAACGTGCGTCCATGTGCACTAGATAACGTACCTTCTTTGACTTGGTTTGAAATGTCTTTCGGTAAATTTAGCAATCTTAGCATATTTGCGATATATGGTCGTGATTTGCCTAGTCGTTCCGCTACTTTTTGTTGTGTTAATCCTAAATCATTCATGAGGCGCTGGTAACTTTCAGCTTCTTCAATGGCATTGAGATCTTCTCTTTGTAAATTCTCGATAATTGCTAATTCCATCATGTCAGAATCGGACAATTCTTTAATAATGGCAGGTATCTCGGTTAACCCTGCTAATTGAGATGCTCTAAATCGTCTTTCGCCAACTACTATATAGTAGCCCTGTACAGTTTGACGCAATACAATGGGCTGTAATACACCATGAGTTTGTATTGACGTTGCTAAATCACTCAATCTATCATCGTCAAATGTTTTACGAGGTTGATATGGATTAGCTTTAATTTTAGAAAGATCAATTTTTTGAATTTGTTCATTTTGACTTATCGCCAATCGCTCATCTTGCTTATGACTCACTATTTTCACCTCTCTAAGCCATTATTGATATCGTATTTGAAGCATTATCTAAGAACTAGTCTTTTACAATCACAACAAACTTACTTTTACACTATAAATTCAATGGCGCGCATTTTTTAGTACTTATTTATTTTAAAAAATATAGAATAGGTTTAACAAGTAGATTAGAAAAATGTAATGAAAAAATTAAATTTTTTTATATACAATTATCGCTATGCTATCAATACTTAAAGCGTTTTCTGAATTAACTTTATAATTTTAATTTTCAGAAAAGTTGTTGACAAATGTAATTTAGGTCTGTAAGCTATGAATTAACTTAAAAAAACACAAATTACACACTGTAATAAGGAAAGTAGAACTTACACTGCTAATACAGAGAGTCTCCAAAGCTGAGAAGAGACATTGAAAGAAAGTTTGAAAATGGCCTTTGAGTGTTGATGCCAATACGAGGTGTCAACGGGTTCGCCCGTTATAGCGATACAGTATTAACATTTATTGTTTAATGGCGTACTGGAATTCTAGACGTCGCTAATCATCGTTAATACTCATTTACTTATAATCAAGTTAAATGAGTTTTTTAATGTATCCCTTTCATTCGACTAAAGCGTTACATAACGATTAAATTAGCGTCCACTATCTCAGTACACTTTTATTCATAAAATGGCGTACTGTTTGAGGTTACTTTAGCAATAAAGTAATAAATAAAGGTGGTACCGCGAAACAGGCTTTCGTCCTTTACATCCGATGCATATCGGGTTTAAAGGACGGAAGCTTTTTTATTGGACAAAAAAATGAATGGAGGATTTGACATGAAAGATACTCAATTAGCACAAATATCATTAACTAAAGATATTACTGGCGCAATAGCCAATCCTATCTATTTGTCTACTGCATATCAGCATCCTCACCTTGGTCAGTCAACAGGCTATGATTATACAAGAACAAAGAATCCAACACGTTCTGCATTTGAAGAATCCTTTGCGAAATTAGAAGGAGGCATTGCTTCATTTGCCACTTCAAGTGGCATGGCTGCAGTACAACTCATATGTAACTTGTTTCAACCAGGTGATGAAATATTAGTCGCTTTCGACTTATATGGTGGTACATTTAGATTATTTGACTTTTATGAAAAACAATATGGTATCAAATTTAAATATGTTGATTTCCTAAATTATGAAGAAGTTGTTAACGCTATTACGACCAATACAAAAGCACTTTTCATAGAACCTATTTCGAATCCACAAATGATCGAAATTGACGTTGAACCTTATTACATCTTAAGTCAACAGCATGATCTATTAACAATTATCGACAACACATTTTTAACACCTTATTTATCCACGCCTTTAGAAGACGGTGCAGACATTGTACTCCATTCAGCAACTAAATATATTGGCGGTCACAATGATGTATTGGCTGGGGTTGTATCTGTTAAAGATGAATCATTAGCTGAGCAACTTGGGCAATTGCATAACATGATTGGAGCAACATTGTCTCCTATCGATAGTTATTTATTACAACGTGGCTTAAAAACATTACATTTACGTATTGAACGGTCAGAGGCAAACGCTAAGAAGTTAGCCGAGCGATGTAAAGTTTCTAATGCTATAGATGAAGTGCTATACAGTGGTAAAACGGGCATGCTGAGTTTACGTCTAAATAAAGACTTTAGCGTTGCTAATTTTTTGGAAAATTTAGAAATCTGTATCTTTGCAGAAAGTCTAGGTGGAACAGAAACATTCATTACTTTCCCATACACACAAACGCATGTCGATATGCCGGATGAAGAAAAAGATAAACGTGGCATAGATGAACACCTTATACGCTTATCCATTGGTATTGAAGATTATAACGACATTGAGTCAGATATTTTACGAGCATTGGAGAATTCTAAAGTAGGAGTGATTTCATGAGCTTATCAAAAGAAACCGAAGTTATTTTTGATGAACACAGAGGTGTAGATTACGACTCGGCTAACCCACCACTTTATGACTCTTCAACATTTCATCAAAAAGTGCTTGGTGGCAATGCAAAATTTGATTATGCCAGAAGTGGCAATCCAAACCGCCAACTTCTTGAAGAGAAATTAGCAAAACTTGAAGGAGGACAATATGCATTTGCGTACGCCTCAGGTATCGCAGCAATTTCAGCGGTATTACTAACATTAAAAGCAAATGATCACGTCATTCTTCCTGATGATGTATACGGTGGCACATTCAGACTTACAGAACAAATTTTAAATCGCTTTGATATTCAATTTACGACTGTTAATGCTACACAACCTGAAGAAATTGAGCGTGCAATTCAGCCGAATACCAAACTCATCTACGTAGAAACACCATCCAATCCTTGTTTCAAAATTACAGATATACGTGCAGTAGCAGCGATTGCTAAACGTCATCACTTACTTTTAGCAGTAGATAACACATTTATGACACCGTTGGGTCAATCACCACTTGCACTTGGCGCTGATATTGTGGTTCATTCAGCTACTAAATTTTTAGGTGGCCACAGCGATATTATCGCAGGCGCTGCCATTACAAATCGTAAAGACGTCGCTGATGCATTATATCTTTTACAGAATGGTACGGGCACTGCATTGTCAGCACATGATAGTTGGACATTAGCCAAACACTTAAAAACATTACCTGTGCGGTTTAAACAATCAACATCAAATGCGGAGAAACTTGTAGCATTTTTAAAAGAAAGAGAAGAAATTGCCGAAGTATATTATCCAGGAAACAGTTCATTACACTTATCACAGGCAAATAGCGGTGGTGCCGTGATTGGATTTCGATTAAAAGATGAAACGAAAGCACAAGACTTTGTAGATGCTTTAACTTTACCCCTAGTTTCAGTAAGTCTTGGGGGTGTAGAAACGATATTATCTCATCCAGCCACAATGTCACATGCTGCTGTTCCTGAAGATGTTCGAAATGAACGTGGCATTACCTTTGGCTTATTCCGATTAAGCGTAGGTCTAGAACAACCTCAAGAATTAATTGCTGACCTCAACTACGCATTAAAGGAGGCTTTCAATGAGTCGATTATTGAATCAATTACAGAACAACGTTTTAGTAGCTGACGGTGCAATGGGAACAATTCTCTATTCAGAGGGTTTAGATACATGTCCAGAAGCTTATAACTTAACACATCCAGAAAAAGTAGAGTCTATACATCGTTCTTATATAGAGGCCGGTGCCGATATTATCCAGACCAACACGTATGGTGCTAACTTTGAAAAGCTAAGACGCTTTGGCTTGGAACATAAAGTAAAGGACATTCATAAGGCAGCGGTAGCCATCGCAAAACGTGCCGCACGACCTGATACTTTCATACTTGGCACAGTAGGTGGTTTCAGAAGTTTACAGCAAGAGGATTTGCCTTTGTCCACCATTCAGTATCACGCAGAAAATCAAATCGATACACTCGTTGAAGAAGGTGTTGATGGGTTATTGTTCGAAACTTACTACGACTTAGAAGAACTGACAAATATTGTTACAACAACACGTCGAAAGTACGATATCCCTATCATCGCGCAATTGACCGCTTCAAATACGAATTACTTAGTCGATGGCACTGAAATCAATAAAGCTTTACAGCAACTAGTTGCCTGTGGCGCCAATGTTGTTGGATTAAATTGCCATCACGGTCCACACCATATGCAACGCTCATTTTCACATATTGAGTTACCAGAAACGGCTTACTTATCATGCTATCCAAACGCAAGTTTACTGGATATTGAGAATAGCGAATTTAAGTATAGCGATAACGCACAATATTTCGGAGATGTCGCACAAGAACTTATTAATGAGGGTGTGAGATTAATTGGAGGATGTTGTGGCACAACACCACAACACATTGCGTATATCAAATCATCTGTAAAAGATTTAAAGCCTGTTAAAAATAAAAACGTCATTCCGATTAATCGTCAGACAAATCGAGCAGTCACACATACGTATAAACATAATTTAACAACAAAAGTTAAAAACGGACCAACAGTTATTGTCGAACTTGATACACCTAAACATTTAGATACAGATCTCTTCTTTGAGAATATTGGCAAACTTGACGAAGCGAACATTGATGCTGTTACCCTCGCTGACAATTCACTTGCTACTGTTCGTGTTAGCAATATCGCTGCAGCGAGCATCATACGCCAACGTTATAACATTGAACCCCTCGTGCATATTACATGTCGAGATCGTAATTTGATTGGCTTGCAATCACACTTACTTGGCTTATCGCTTATTGGCGTTAATGAAATTTTAGCGATTACAGGTGACCCTTCAAAAGTAGGCCACCTACCCGGTGCCACGAATGTCTACGACGTAAATTCAAAAGGATTAACCGAATTAGCATTAAGATTCAATCAAGGTATTAATACTGATGGTGATGCGTTGAAGAAACATACAAACTTCAACATCGCTGGTGCATTTGACCCTAATGTACGCAAACTTGACGGTGCAGTAAAACGCCTTGAGAAAAAAGTAGCTGCCGGTATGAATTACTTCATTACACAACCTGTGTATAGCAAAGAAAAAATTAAAGAAGTATATGAGGCGACGAAACACCTTAATGTCCCTCTATTTATAGGTATCATGCCTATCGCAAGCTATAACAATGCACTTTTCCTACATAACGAAGTGCCTGGTATTAAAATGTCTGAAGACGTATTAAGCCAATTTAAAGCAGTAAAAGATGATAAAGAAAAAACAAAAGCATTAAGTTTGAGACTTTCTAAAGAATTGATTGATACAGTGCATGAGTATTTCAATGGTTTATACATTATCACACCATTCCAACGTGTCGATTATTCATTAGAACTCGCAGCATATTCCAAAGCAATTACCCAAAACAAGGAGGCAATATCATGACAACAATTACAACTTCAAATTTAGGATTCCCAAGATTAGGTAGAAAAAGAGAATGGAAAAAAGCCATCGAGAGCTATTGGGCTAAAAAAATCGATAAAGCAGAATTAGATCAAAAGTTAAGTGACCTACATAGAGAAAATTTACTATTACAAAAAAATTATAATTTAGACAGTGTACCTGTTGGTGACTTCTCATTGTATGATCATATTCTCGATACATCATTATTATTCAACATCATCCCTGAACGTTTCCAAGGTCGCGAAGTTAACGATGATTTATTATTCGATATTGCACGCGGTAATAAAGAACATGTCGCGAGTGCACTCATTAAATGGTTCAACACGAATTACCACTATATTGTTCCTGAATGGGATAATGTTGAACCTAAAGTGAACCACAACATTTTATTAGATCGCTTTAACTATGCGAAATCTCTTAACGTTAACGCTCACCCTGTGATTGTAGGTCCTATTACGTTTGTAAAATTATCTAAAGGTGGACATCAATCTTTCGAAGAGAAAGTTCAAACACTATTACCTTTATATAAAGAAGTGCTTCAATCATTAATTGACGCTGGTGCAACTTATATCCAAGTTGATGAACCAGTATTAGTTACTGATGAAAGCGAAGCTTATGAAGCTATTACTAGAGAAGCTTATGACTACTTTGATAAAGCAGGTTTAGCTGACAAATTAGTCATTCAAACTTACTTCGAACGTGCCAATGTTAAATTCTTAAGTTCATTACCAGTTGGTGGTTTAGGATTAGACTTTGTACACGACAACGGTTATAACTTAAAACAAATTGAATCAGGTGACTTCGATTCATCTAAAACATTATATGCAGGTATTATTGATGGCCGTAACGTGTGGGCTGCAGATATCGAAGCTAAGAAAAAATTAATCGAAACGTTACAAGGACAAGCAAAACATATCGTTATCCAACCTTCATCATCTTTATTACACGTTCCAGTATCATTAGATGATGAAACTTTAGAGCAATCTATCGAAGAAGGTTTAAGTTTCGCCACTGAAAAGTTAGACGAATTAGACGCGCTACGTCGACTATTCAATCAGAATGACAGCGCAAAATATGACGAATTGAAAGCACGTTATGAACGTTTCCAAAGTCAATCATTCAAAAATCTAGAATACGACTTCGATAGTGTACCGACAAGCCGTAAGTCACCTTTCCCTGAGCGTAAAAAAGCACAAGACGCACGCTTACACTTACCTGACTTACCAACAACTACAATCGGTTCATTCCCTCAAACACAAGAAGTACGTAAATATCGTGCCGATTGGAAAAACAAACGTATCTCAGATGAAGCCTATAATAACTTCTTAGAAAGTGAAATTGCACGTTGGATTAAAATCCAAGAAGATATCGGTTTAGATGTATTAGTGCACGGTGAATTCGAACGTAATGATATGGTTGAATTCTTTGGAGAAAAACTTCAAGGTTTCTTAGTAACAAAATTTGGATGGGTACAATCATATGGTTCACGCGCAGTTAAACCACCGGTAATTTACGGAGATGTAAAATGGACTGAACCACTAACAGTCAAAGAAACTGTATATGCGCAAAGTTTAACTGACAAACCAGTGAAAGGTATGCTTACTGGCCCTGTAACTATCTTAAATTGGTCATTCGAACGCGTAGATGTACCACGTAAAGTCGTTCAAGACCAAATCGCTTTAGCCATTGACGAAGAAGTATTAGCGCTAGAAGAAGCGGGTATAAAAGTAATCCAGGTAGATGAACCAGCTTTACGTGAAGGTTTACCATTACGTTCTGAATACCATGAACAATATCTTGCAGATGCAGTAAATTCATTCAAATTAGCAACATCTTCAGTACAAGATGAAACGCAAATTCATACGCATATGTGTTATTCTCAATTTGGTCAAATCATCCATGCTATCCATGAATTAGATGCTGATGTTATCTCAATTGAAACATCACGTAGCCATGGTGATTTAATCAAAGATTTTGAAGATATTAACTACGATTTAGGTATTGGCTTAGGTGTTTATGATATTCATAGTCCACGTATCCCTACAGAAGATGAAATCGCTACAGCGATTGATCGTTCTTTACAACAAATTGATCGTTCACTATTCTGGGTTAACCCAGACTGCGGCTTAAAAACACGTAAAGAAGATGAAGTAAAAGACGCTCTTACTGTACTTGTAAATACAGTTCGTAAAAAACGTGAATCAAATAATCAAAATAAACCCGCGTAGGGAGGGAGCAGGACAGAAATCACTTGTGATTTCATAGTACTGCCCCAGCACAGCTGACTAGAACTGAAGCGAGCTTTTCCTAAAACGATGAGTCAGTTCAGTCAGCCACTGCCAAAATCAACATAGAATAACAATTACAATTGGAGGTGTTGAACATGCCAAACTATCCATTATGGAATCAACTAAATCAACTGAAAGAAGCTGAATGGGTTGATTTAACACATACCTTTGACCCTGAAATACCTCGATTTAGTGAATTTGAAAAAGGTGAAGTTTCCACTCTTTTCACAGTCAAAGAGCACGGCTTTTACGTGCAACGTTGGAATATCGTCACTCAATATGGTACACACATAGATGCACCTATTCACTTTGTAGAGAATAAACGTTACTTAGAAGAGCTAGACTTGAAAGAGTTAGTATTGCCCCTTATCGTCTTAGACTTTTCAAAAGAAGCTGCAGAAAATGCTGATTTTATCGTCACACGTGACCATTTAGAGCAATGGGAAGCTAAAAACGGACGTATTGAAGAAGGCACGTTTGTAGCATTACGTACTGACTGGTCGAAACGTTGGCCAGATATTGAACAATTTGAAAATAAAGATTCTGATGGTAATCAACATTTACCGGGTTGGGGCTTAGATGCCTTGAAGTTCTTAGTCGAAGAACGTGGCGTAAAATCAATTGGCCACGAAACATTCGACACAGATGCGTCGGTAGATACCGTTAAAAATGGTGACATCGTTGGAGAACGTTACATTCTTGGACAAGATACGTTCCAGCTTGAATTGTTAACGAATTTAGACCAATTGCCAACGCGTGGTGCGGTCATTTATGCCATTAGTCCGAAACCGAAAGACGCACCTGGGTTCCCAGTACGTGCATTTGCGATTAAACCTTAAATAATGACACTTGAAGGCTTGATAACGAGCGATCAAAGCCAAACCTTTCCTAATATTATATAAAATCCTGTCACATCACCCATTACATTCTAGTATCGGGATGTGGCAGGATATTTTATTGATACGTTTTTATAATATTAATGATGTCTTCGTGAATATCCGGATGCGCGATAATCGCACCTTTAACATGATTTAAATCGATAGAGTTGCCTTGAATATCTGTTACAACTAACCCCAACTCTTTCGCATATAATATTTGTGCACTCATATCCCATAGGTTTGCTCCCATATCAATACTTGCACCGAAATCACCAGTGATTGTACGCAATGCACCAATGCCACCAGCGCCAATAAATCGAAAACCATGCGCATGTGAAATCAACGCTTTGAGTAATTCAGAACTCGCACGTTTCGGATCAATAGAAATCAAAGCATCGTTGAGATGATGATACTTGTCTACATGAAGTGGCACGCCATTAATCGTCACACCTTGACCTTGAACAGCTTTATATAATTTCTGTTGATAAAATTCATATGTATAGGCTAGTAAAGGCTCGCCATCGTAGAATAAACTTACAATTAAACAATAATCCTTACCTTGCTTAACAAGATTGGTTGTTCCATCAATAGGATCTATCGCCCAAGCATAACCACGATACATATCTACTTCACTGTTACTTTTTTCCTCACCCATAATCTGGTGTTCTGGATAATTTGCTTTAATAAGTTGAGTGAAATCCGCTTGAACTTCTTTGTCAATATTCGTCACTAAATCTAAGTCATGCTTTTTAGTTTCAACAGCGACATCTTGTAACATCACATCTACTTTTTTAGCAATATGCACTATCCATGTTTCAATACGATGGTCAATATCTTGAATGACATACACGCCCTTCTCACCTCTTACTTTCAGTTTAATAATTGCTTTTTTAATTTTAAAAAATTATCCTTTTTCAACTATACCTAAGATTCGTTAACCTATTAAGTTCTTGTATGAAGTTTATATGTTTTTTCTAATAAAATATCTATTAAATACTCTGCCATTTAGTCATTTTCTTTAATAACACTATCTTACCACTAGATTAACAAGAATGTTTAACGGGTAAACATTCAGTAGTTAATTTTTAAAGAATGTGGGGGAGATTAAATGAGTGATAAAACAGTTTATGATGTTATTGATACAGGTGTGAATTATCTATTATCAGTTTATGATAATTGGAATGTTGAGAAAGTATTAGATAAAGAGAATGATGTTTTTCCAAATACTTTACATTGGCAATTTGGACATGTTTTAACTATCTTCGATTCTGCCTTATCAATGGGTGCTCAAAATGCCGTTGATATTGAAACGTATACTAAATTATTTGGTTATGGTTCTAGTCCTGCAAACTGGGAGGAACAAGACATACCATCAATTGAATCGATTAAAGAGGACTTAAAAACAATTCCAGATCGTGCTCGTCAACTTACTGATGAACAACTATCACAAGAACTTGAACAACCGATTGCTGGCTGCAAAACACTTAACGAATTATTAGCGTTAAATGCCATTCACGTCCCATTACATGCAGGCAAAATTGAAGAAATGGCTCGTGTGCTTAAACAGGCCTAGTAATCCAAGCCTCATAATAAATACTTTGAGGGGATAAATATGAATATTATTGCGAATAGTATCTTTGTAGATAATCAAGAAGAAGCTTTACAATTTTATACAGACATTTTAGGTTTTGAAAAGAAAATAGATGAACCTGTAGGCGAAGGATTTAGATGGCTTACTTTAGTATCTCCGAATCAACCAGATGGTGCTCAATTGATCTTAGAACCAAATGGCAACCCTATTGCAAGTGATTATCAACAACGTCTATTCGAAGCCAACATACCTATTACGATGTTCGGCGTAGAAAATGTACAACAAACCTATGATGCATTAACGCAAAAAGGTGTTCACTTTACCGTTGAACCGACTACAATGGGTAGTGCTAAAATGGCCATTTTCAACGATACTTGCGGTAATTTAATTCAAATAGTAGAACAATAAAGAATGAAACGCTTAACATAGTTTATTACTACAAACTGTTAAGCGTTTTTTTATAACCTTCTACTTACCACTCTTCTTTAACATCCCCATATTCTTCTCTTAATAGACTATACACATAACTATCTGAGAACGCTCCACGTAGACGTTCACTATCTCTCAACACGCCCTCTTGCGTAAAACCAAGTCGCTCAGGTATGGCCCTGCTTTTCGGATTGCGCGTCGACATTTGAATTTCCACACGATTTACATCAAATTCTTTGTACACATAGCGAATCAACGCCTTTGTGCATGCTGTCATAATCCCTTTTTTCTGAAAGTGCTCTGCCAAATAGTAACCGATAGACGTTCGTTTGTTAACAAGATCTAAATAATGCAAGCCGATGACTCCTACAAGTTCCTTGTCATACCATATGCCGCAATGAAATCCATCTCCGCATCAGTGCGGTTTCTAAATACCATACTTCAATCCATATCCGCATCAGTGCGTTTTTTTAAATACAACTCCTCATTTCTTATTCGCGTGTAAACTGTTGCAATAGTGAATAGATAAAATTTTTACTATCTTTAACCTTCTTTATTTATTCAACAAAAGGTAGAAATTCTGATAGATACTTACAATTACTATTTATTAATTTAAATAGTTATTCTGCTTCACTTCTCGTTCTTCAAATATTTTTAATTTCAAGAGTTCATTAATTTGATATCCAAGTATAATTAGAATCTCCTATATTTTTTAAAACATGAAAGAAATTATAATCAAAGCAACATATTACACAATTCAAAGGTATAAACTTATTACATGTTTGTAAAATTTCAAACTTATTCATTATTCTTTTAACTATATATGTTAAACTTTTATACATCTATTTTATTAAATTCGAAAGGAGTTAAATACATGGAAAACAAATCTAAACAGTTTTCAAATGTGTTTATTTTTGCTTCAGTTACTGTAGGGTTACTGGTAATTATTGGAGCCATCTTCCCTAATCAATTTGGTTCAATTTCAGGAGCAATCGGAAGTTTTATTACGGAAACATTCGGTTGGTACTATATGTTACTTATTAGTATTATTCTGATATTTTGTATCACTCTTATTTTTCATCCAATTGGAAAGCTTAAATTAGGAAAACCTGATGATAAACCAGAATTTAATACTATTTCATGGCTAACAATGCTATTTAGTGCAGGTATGGGTATTGGACTTGTATTCTATGGATCTTCTGAGCCCATTTCACATTATCTATCTCCACCAACAGCGAGTAAAGAAACAGAAGCTGCTCTAGCTGAAGCTATGCGTTCAAGTTTCTTACATTATGGACTACATCCTTGGGCAGTTTACGGTATTGTTGCTTTGGCCCTTGCATATACACAGTTTAGAAAAAATGACTTAGGACTCATTTCTCGTACATTACGTCCTATTTTCGGAAATAAAGTAGAAGGTCCATTAGGTACTGTTATAGATGTTCTAGCTGTTTTTGCTACTATTATCGGAGTGGCAGTGTCACTTGGTGTTGGCGCCATGCAAATTAACGGTGGTTTAAATTATTTATTTGGAGTGCCAAACAATAAACTTATTCAAGGCATTATTATTCTTATTGTTACAGTTTTATTCTTAATTAGTGCTTGGAGTGGCTTAAGCAAAGGTATTCAGTATTTAAGTAATTTAAATATGCTTTTAGCTGCAATGTTACTTATTATTATTCTAATTGTAGGTCCTACAATTTTAATTATGAATATGTTTACATCCTCAATTGGTGAATATTTGAATACACTTATTTTTAATAGCTTTGATGTTGCTCCACTTAATTCACAAAAACATGAATGGTTACAGTCATGGACGATTTATTATTGGGGCTGGTGGATGAGTTGGTCACCATTTGTAGGTATTTTCATTGCACGTATTTCAAAAGGTCGTTCAATTCGTGAATTCGTTATAGCAGTATTAGGTGTTCCTACAATTATTAGTATGCTATGGTTTACAGCCTTTGGTATTACTGGTATTGAAATTGGGAAGCAATCTAAACACATCTTTAGTATGCCACCTGAAACACAATTATTTGGTATTTTCAATGAAATGTCTATGGGTACAATTTTGTCATTTATCGCTATTATCTTAGTAGGCTCGTTCTTTATTACATCCGCAGACTCAGCTACATTTGTATTAGGTATGCAAACATCATTTGGACGTTTAAATCCATCCGGTTTTGTTAAGATTGTTTGGGGAGTCATGTTATCAGCGATTGCCTACGTACTTTTACTATCTGGTGGATCGACAGGTCTAGATGCTCTGCAATCAGCTGCTATTATTTCAGCATTACCATTTAGTTTTGTTGTTATTTTAATGATGATTTCATTTTTCAAAGATGCAAATCAAGAAAGAAAATTCTTAGGTTTAACCTTACAACCTGATCATCAATGTAAAAAGAACTATATTAAAAAATAACACAAACCAACAATCTAAAATTAAATAGGACAAAACCTGAGACATTATTAAATGTCTCAGGTTTTATATATTGATGGTAGTCGATGATTAAATTGAGAATGCATTTGTCGCAAGCTTTTTTCAACTTTAGTCCTCTTTTTTGGGGACGACAAATTCAAAATGAATTCTATCTTACTTTTTTGATTTGTATGGTATATATACATAAACAATACGATAAAATAAGTGATCACAACGAATTAGATACGTTCGTTGTGATCACATATTTTTCAAATGTTCCTGGATTAAAAATTAGTTTCCATTCGTTAAATGGCCAATATCTCCAAACTACTTTATCTACAATTTTTTATCAACAAGACCAACCACATCAAATTGGCTATCTATACTATTTTGTCTGTTATCTCCTAACACAAAGTACTTCTCTTTAGGAATTTTATATTTCCCATTTGAGCCTTTGATTTAACTCGATTTAAGTGAAGTTGTTAAGTATTGGTCTTGTTTATGTTTTTTTATTATAATCTAAATATAAATAAGGTTCAGATGCTTTTTTACTATTAATGTATAATTGATCGCCTTTATATTCTCCATTATCTCTCACACGTTTTCTAAATCACGCTTTGAATCTTCATGAAATATAACAACATCACCATTATAAATATGATTCATAGATTTAGAAATTTTATTTACAATTACTTTATTGCGATTTTAGAACGTTGAAGACATTGACGACTCTCCACTCTTCCATTCTTATCCACATTACTGTGCTTTCTCACATATCATACAATAATTTTAATTAATTCTATTTTATAAGTTAGATCTTTAACGTAAAATTTTTAAAATAGATTATATAAAAAATCCGAACTTCCAAAGTATACTGTTCGAATTTCGACTAGATTTTAAAGTACCTTTACATAATTATATCGACTATCGTTTCTTTATTAATGTTATTAAAAGTCTTTATATCATTGTATTTAAAATCATTATATAAGAACGATTTTTGTGTGATTATAGATCTTATATTTTCAAAATTAATTTCAATTAATTTTGATAGCATGTCATTATAAATACTATCTTCCCATCTTAATGGCCCGTGTATATTTAGTTTACAATTATCCTTAATTTGTAAGTATTTTGTCTGTAAATAAATAAACATCGATTTACATAGTATTTCATCCAATTCTGACTGTGTCTCAACAACTAATGTTATTAAAGTCGAAATAATATTATTAATTTCAGGTAATATAGTTTTGATGAATTCAGTCAAAGTATTAAAGTTATGGATTTCAAAATATTCAGTTACTCGTCTGATTAATTGAATTCTTGCCAATGGTAGAGGAACATTTGCTAATTGAAGCTTTAATTCTATAAAAAGCGCTTCTCTTTCTTGTTTATTAGCTCTTTTTTGGTATGAAAGACTCGAATTAAAATCTAATGTTCTTCTGATAAATTTACAAAGCTCAGTAAATAGAATAAAACCATTATCTTCTTGAATTTGAAAAATACTCTCTACTTTATCAACGATATTCGGATACTCTAATGCTTCTTCCATGTAATAGTTATATATATCAAGTGTCTCATTGTAACTCATTTTATTTTTCTCACTGACAATTTGTTTATTCTTTGAACTATTTTTAATTGATTCCTTATTCATACTATTAATTTTATAAGTTAATTTTTTCTGATATCTATTTAATTTTTTAATCTCCTCAGTTGATTTAATAGTATAACTCAAATCAGTTCTCCCTAATTTTAAAGCTATTAAAGACTTCAACTGATATTCATTAATAATAGGATCATTTTGAAAAACTTTTTCATTATTAATCGATTTTATCTTAGTATATAGGTTTAAATTATTGGTTCTGTTGCAAAGTTAAAATTATATGCACATCTATACAAAACTATAAAAGCAAATATTGTTTTAACAGTAAAGAGTTTTGTTAGTATTAATTATTTTTCATTTTTTAGTATAAATATTACATGATTTTTAACTTTGCAACAGAACCCATAATAAAAATCATAATACCTTTTAATATCAAAAACGATAGTCTCTTATTCAGAAACTATCGTTTATAATTATGCCTTATTCTAAATTTCTTTTCTTAACTTTACTTCTTTAACATATACATACTCTGGATTTGCTATATTAATGGAATAGTGTCTTTGATATTTTAAATCTAACAAAGACAAATAATCATTATGTCCTGCACCTGTATCAATAGCTATTTTATTACCTTCAACATGTATGTCTCCCTTTTGTTCTCCTAAATGATTGGTTGGGATGTGCCCATGAATCAGTGTCATTTTTTTAGAATGAAAGGCTGGAAAATGGCTTTTTCTATATCCTGTAACAATTTCCTTGCTTTGTGAATCAATTGCTTTGCTACTTTCAATACCTACATGCACAAAAATATAATCATCAATTACTTTTATAAAAGGCAACTTTCTCAAAAAAGGTTTCCATACTGCAATGCGAGGACTTTCATCTTGTAACCATCGCATCTCATGATTCCCAAGTAGTACAATGGCCCCTTGCTCATGTAAGGATTTCACTATTTTCAAAGTTCCAACTGAATCCGGTCCATTATTGACATAATCTCCTACTAATACAAGTTGATCTTTTTTAAAATTGAAATCTGCTTTATCTAAAAGTTTTAATAATAATTTTCCATGACCATGTATATCAGAAGCAACTAGTAAGCGCTTTGTCATTTGTAATAACTACCTCCTGACAGTTAATACTTCATTTTCTTTTGTTGCCAACGTTCCATTAAGATTAGTATGACGGACGTAATACCGATAGATAATATAGCCATCGCCATTCCCTGGGATGCATTCCCTTGTTCGAATTGTCGATATATAAATGTGGAAGAAGTATCTGTATTAGGCGGACGTAACATCAATGAACCTACTAACTCCCGCATTGAAATACAAAAAATTAGTATCCACCCCGACACAATACCAGGTCGCAGTAATGGCAAAGTAATCGTACTAAATAATTTCCAACCTTTACTACCAGATATCACTGCAGCTTCTATTAAATTCGAACTAATATTTTGCTTCACATTTTTAATATTTTGAACTGCATAAGGAATATATAATACCGTATAAGTAACCACAAGAATCATTATCGTGTTATAAAATGGTAGCGGGTTAAGTTTATTATTCCAAAACAAAATCAATCCAATAACAACGATAATACCTGGTACTGTATTTGGTAACAGACTTGCAAAATCAATTATCTTACTAAGTTTTCCACGTTTTTCTGAGACAATGACAAACCACAAACCAAGTATACTTGCTAGTGTTGCAGATGATACGGCAAGCATCACACTGTTCATCAATGCAATACCTCCATTACCTGTTAACACATTTATAAAATGTTCAAGCGTTAAATTTGAAAAACTCAGTCCTTGTGACACTTTTTTCATAAATGCATTCAAAAAGATACTTGCATAAGGTAATACTATAGTTATAAACAATTCAAAAGCAATAAATAGGTAAAGTACAATGTCCCATTTACTTCGCTTATGCACTTTTATTTTGTGACCTTTTCCTGAATTTGAATTAATGCTTGTACGAGATTGAAACCATTGTTGGAATGCCCAAACACTCATACTGACGGCTAATAGTAATGTCGAAAGCATTGCAGCGCGTTGAAAATCAATTGGCCATATTGAGGCACTATGATGTATTTCTGACGTCAACACATAAAATCCAATTTTATTACCCATAGTTATTGGTGTACCAAACTCACCAATGGTTTTAACAAATACTAACAAAGCACCCATACTGTAACCAGAAACAAATAATGGCGCTATAATTTTACGAAATCTATAGCCAAACGTCCCTCCATAAACAACTGCTGCCTCTTCCTGTGATTGATGCACATTAAGAAGCGCGTTCTTTAAAACGACATATAAAAATGGTGCTAAATGACAACTCATAATTAATACCATTCCGAAAAATGAAAAGAAATATTGCGTCACTTGTGCAAATAAAGGGCTAATTTGTTCTAAAAGCCCATTTCTTTGCATCGTAAGCATCCATCCCATCGCTCCAATATAAGGTGGTGTCATGAAAGGAATCATAATCACGATATCTAACCATTGGTGCTTCGACAATTTCGTTTTCGTCATAATATAGCTGAGTGGCAAAGCTAAAATTGTTGATAATATAACTACAGATACACCTAAAATTATAGAATTCCATAATATTTTAAGATGTTGTGATGCAATCAGTTGCTTGATATTTTCTATCAAGCTTGTCTCTTCTGTCGGTACAAATCCTTTAAAAAGGATAAGCAATAACGGCATAATAATCAAAAATATTAGCACAAGCAAGGCAATCCATTGATTCAATCGCTTTAAATTAATACCTTGTTTCATATTACTTCATCATATCCGTGAATTTTTTTAATACTTTTTCACTATCATCAGATAATGTATTCCAGTCATATTTAAATTCTTTAATTTCTGAACGTTTTGCTTTATCTTTATTTTTTTCTTGAGACTTATCTGCAGGAATTAAATAATGATCATCCACTTCTTTTTGACCTTTTTTACTCGTTACATAATCCATATAAGCTTTGGCCGCTTCTTTATGTTCAGATGATTTCAAGATAAATGCTGGACGTGGAGAAATAGCTGTTCCTGACTCAGGATATGAAATATCTACTGGCTCACCCTTAGCTTTAGCTTTATAAACCATATAGTCTACGCCGCCATATACTACATCATTCTCACCTTTAATTACAGATTGTAATGCTGGTTTGTTCGCACCTGCCATATGCATACCATTATCTTTAAGTGCTTTATATTCATCCCAGGCTTTATCACCTTCGTTATTAACTTTAATTGACAATAAATCTAGCGCCGTGCCTGATTCAGATGGATCTGGAATCGCTAATTTATCTTTGTATTTTTTATCAGTTAAATCTTTCGTATCTTTCGGTGCTTTTTTCACTGCTTTTGTATTATAAGACATACCTAACGCACTACCGCTAAAACCATAATAATAACCGTCTTTATCAATCCAATCCTTATAAAGTTTTTTATGATTTTTCACTTTATAAGGTTCGATTAAATCTTTCTTTTTATAATCCAATGCAGCAGGAAGTGAAGCAAGTTGTACGACATCGGCCTTAGGATTATCTTTTTCCGCTTCTAAACGACCTAATATTTCACCAGTAGTACCTTGATAGACTTGAACTTTTTTACCTGACTCTTTTTCGAATTTTTTCACCATATCATTCACTAAATCATCAGGTCCCGCAGCATAAAGTACAAGCTTATCACTCTTCTTGCCTCCCTCTGATTTACTTTCTTCATTTGATTCTTCTGATTTATTTTGACATGCTGTAAGTATTACAACCATTGATAAGACGATAGCAATCCATTTACCAAATTTAATCATGAGTGTCTCCTCCATTTTTTATAAAATAATTTGCTGGTGTATCAAATTGTAACTTTATCGTTTCAGCTACATGATATAACTGTTGACTATAAAACATGACAGTCATATCATTTACATCTGCTGTATATTGGTAGCGTTCTCCAGTAAAGCTCACAGTTAATACCTTGGCTTCAAAACCTTCTTCCCTAACATGAACATTTTCAGGACGTATCAATAATCCATATTTCCCATCATTCAAACCATTGATACTGTGCAGTACTAGACCTTGATTACAATAAAATTTATTTTTACTGATATGTCCCTCAACGTATGTGCCTTTTCCAATAAACTGTGCTACATCTTTATTTTTAGGATGATGATAGAGATTTTCTGGAGTGCCAAATTGAATAATTTCACCATTTTTCATAACTGCAATTTCATCAGACATTGTCATCGCTTCATGTTGATCATGCGTAACAAAGATTGCTGTCATATGATATGTCTTGATAAGGTGTTGTATGAGCAATTGCATATCCTCTCTCAAACCAGCGTCTAATGCCGATAACGGTTCATCCATTAAAATAAGTTTAGATTCTGAAATAATTGCTCTTGCAAGCGAAACGCGTTGTTGTTGCCCTCCTGATAATTCATGAATTGACTTATGTATATGATCCTCAAGTTGAACTTCTTTTAATGCTAATTTTACTCTTTGGTTCAAATCTTTCGTATCTTTTCTTACTTTCAGTGGATAAGCTACATTTTGAAATACTGTCATATGTGGCCAAAGTGCAAAATCTTGGAAAACCATCCCTAGGTCACGATCTGCAGGCGATACAAAATTTTTACCGTTGCCTGAGTCATACGTTTTTCCATCAAAACGGATACTACCTTGATCTGCTGTTTCTAAACCAGCAATTAATCGTAATAATGTCGTCTTACCACAACCAGATTGACCGAGTAATGATACGAACTTTCCTTGTTCTACCGTAAAATCAATATGTTTAATCACTAGTTTTTTATTAAATGATTTTTTCAATTCTGTAATTTCTAAAACCACAACCTCACCTCTCTCATATCTCACTATATAGAAGAAATATTAATAAACATTAAATATAATATTAACAAGGGATTAAAACAGTTAATGTAAAATAGTTATATATATAAATAAAATCTATACAAAGAGGCATATATGAATATCAAACAACTCATAATTTTTAAATATTTCATAGAGGAACAAAACGAAAATGTTGTAGCTGCAAAACTTAATATTACGCAACCAACTGTAACGTTCCATCTCAAAAATCTAAATAGTACATATGGTGTTGATTTGTATTATAAAAAAGGAAAACATTTTAAATTAACGCAACCTGGAGAATTATTATATAGAAATGCAAATAAAGTCCTTAACCTAATCCAAGAAACGAATGAACTAATGACAGACTTCGAACAATCAACAAGGGGTATTTTAAAAATTGGTGCAAGCCATGCACCAGTATACAGTTTATTACCAAATGCATTTCGCAAATATATGAATGACTATCCTAATGTAGAATTATCGCTCACTGTAGAAACCGCACCTGTCATTACTGAAAAAGTAAAAAATAGAGATGTGGAAATTGGCATTATATCTGAAAAAGGATTAAATGAGCCAGATATTAACGTAAAGCGTTTATTTGAAAATCCCATTATGTTAGCTATGGATAAAAGTCATCCTCTAGCAAAACAAAATGACATATCTATAACAGAAATATTGGAATATCCTTTTATAATACATAGTAGTGGATCGACACGTGAAAGCATTAATGAGTGGCAAAGAGATAATTTTATAGATTTACAAATACAGATGCAGTCCAACAATTTAAGCAGTATACTTGAAACCATTCGTGATTCTAAATTTCTTAGCTTGATCAGCCAAAGCGCTATACAATACCAAGATAATATTATTGCAAAATCTTTGCCGAATCCCCCTGCTTCACGCTATATTTCTTTAATTTATCGCTCAGATAGATATATGACACCCCTTATCCAACATTTTGTCTCTCTCGTATACAAAGTGTAATTTCACAAAAATAGAGGCTACACTATTTTGTGTACCTCCATTTTTGCACTTTTAATATTTATCAAAAATCATATTCGTTTTTAATTTATCTTCCTTTTCATGAATACCAAGTTCATCTAATTTGTTAACAACTGCTTGTTGTACTGTTTTAGCGTCTGCTTCAGTATTAACTTTTGCAGAAACTTCCACTACATTTTGCTCACCAATATCCCAATTTTCAATTTTTATTTTATGACCATCAATATTACCTTTGTGTCTTTCAAAATGTACCGGGCCTATAATTGTTGCTTTATCGATTGGCTTTAATAAGCGATCAAATGGTGTCGACGCTTGATCTTTCAATAAATCCAAACTCTCTTTAGCATTTGGTAATGCTAACTTATTTATGCCCAAATTTTTGTCAGCCTCTTTTGTGACACTCAATGTTTGCTTGTTTTCACCATACTCTACTTCATATGCATCACCCGTGAAACCATCTTTTTTTGCTTTTTCAATAGCTGAGTCTACATTACCTGAGTCTATTGGATAACGCTTTTTATACTGCAGTTCATGCTTTTTATTTTCTTCTGATTTACGAATACGATATGTAACTTGGTTGGAAAAATTACTTCGCTTGCTATCATCAATATATTGTACATTAAAGTCTTTATCTTTATCTTCTGAACCTAATGATTCCAATATACTATGATCGATGTGCCGATTATCCTTGATTACTTTCTCACTATCTACATATACTTTCACTTCATATTGATTAGCTGCTGCATCTACCTTATGAGTAAACGGTATTAACAGTGTAGAAGCTAGTAACAATGATCCTGTCTTAATAATTATTGAATTCATAATATAAATGCACCTCCATTTATCACTTTAGTTGATGGATGTTACTTCTATATATATATAACGCTAATATAACATTAATATTCTTTTTAAAACTCTATGTAAATTAATATATAATCTATATCTTTTTAAATATTTTTAACTCATCTTTTCCAAACAAAAAAACTCCAAAGTATTTTAAATACTTTGGAGCTAAATATATTGAAATATACAATTTCAAATTTTAATTTATGCAGTTACCCATTGTGAAGCGCCTGCAGTGTTGTAAAGATTTACAGCTGCTGCGTCTTGTACCGCTTCAGGCGCTTCTGTTGGAGAAACACCTTTGTATTCTGCTGGTGCTACTGAATCCCAATTGCTTTGTAAGAATTGGTGTTTACCTGCTGCACCTGATGATGGGTTTACAGCTTTAAGGTCGCCATCTGATTCACGTTGTGCAATTGCTTGTAAATGAGCGTTAACATTTACTGATGAACCTTCACTTGCACTTGATTCATTTGAGCTTGAAGAATCTTGTGTAGTTGTTTCTTGTTGTGGTTGTTCAACTTGTTGCGCTGAAGCGTTTGCTCCTTGACTATAGCTCCAAGTCCAGTATTCACCATTAGATTCAAAGTTATAGTTTAAACCTTCATAGTTGAAGTTAATGTTGTAAGCACCGTCTTGTACTGGCGCTGCATTTAATGATTCTGGATTTGTTTGTACTTGTTGTGCTAATTGTGCTTTGTCTACTCTTGAACTTGTTATTTTAAATAGGCTTATTGAAGTAAAACAATTTATCAATCACTTATTATTACAAATCAGACGCTGAAATGATACTTATATTGGATCGTTACATAAAACAGAGTTGAATCGCTTCAAATTTTATCATCTTAAAAGTGACGATAAGATGAAGCGTATCATAAATGATGCGGTTTTTTCAGCCGCTTTATGAAGAAAATTAGAGTTAGCACAATATATGTATAAAAATATAAGTTTTTTATATTATATAACTTATTATATTAATGATAGATAAACTTGATAATTTATATATAAGAATTGCGGGAGATTTATTTGATTAGTAGGTTGGAATATGTGCAGATCTTTTAGTGACCAGTCTTTATCTATAATTGATAAATCTTTAAGTACAATATATTCGAATTTATTGATTTGTTAAGGTAATAAAATTAAGAATATACTTTAATTTAAAATAGATTTAAGAGATCAGAGGAAAGATTTTATAATTATTGTCAAAAGAGAAATCAATGGATTACAAATATCGTAGGAAAACTGTGTGTATTGTCTAGAAAAAGAAAAGAAAAAATTCCTATGAATATAAGTGAAAATAATGGACCGAAACAGTTTGATGAAGAAATTATATTTATCATTAACGAAAACGTCCTCATATTGAAGTATATGTCTTAACAAGTGATTAGCCCTAATTTAGCAAATGTTAATTTAAAAAGTATCAACATTAATAAAGTTGAACTTGAAAGACTCGTAAATACGTTATAAAAATAAAATTCATATATTCTTTAGAGATTTTGTTTTTATATTCTTATAGTGATAAATAATTGATAAGATAGTGTGGAATAATCCAAAAAAGTTGAATATTTTAAGTTTTTTTAATTATCAATGATTTTATATATAAAGAGCGGTATAATAAAGTTGTTAATATATTATGAATAATATTTAAGTAAAGTTATTATTTTTTAATTTATCGATATTTAAGTTAGATTAAATTTATTGGGAATAATTTATTCTATAATGATGAAGATAATTAACCTATCAAAATAAAGGGGTTGGAACTGTTATGAGTGATAATTTGTCACTATTCATTGACTACATCAATGATAATATAATCTTTGGTAGTGAAATCAAACAGGAGAAATTAGAAGATTTATTTAATCAATTTGCTATAAAAAATGATGAAAAGAGTATTATCTATAATGAACTGAAATCTTTAGATATTGTAATCGTTGAGTCTAAGGATTCATATAAAAATAAATTGAAGAGATTATTTTCGGTTCTGTTGCAAAGTTAAAAATCATGTAATATTTATACTAAAAAATGAAAAATAATTAATACTAACAAAACTCTTTACTGTTAAAACAATATTTGCTTTTATAGTTTTGTATAGATGTGCATATAATTTTAACTTTGCAACAGAACCTGATCTTTTTTAGCCGTAGTATATGGAATGCCTTCAATATGTTGTGTTTGTTTGTGAGAATCTATATCAATTTTTTAGTATACTTATAGTCTAACCATAAAAGCACTTAGCAACAATAAATGTCACAGTTGATAAACAAATAGATACAATAATGACAACTATTAATGGTTTGAAAGCACGATCTTTTAAGTCTTTAAATGAAACATTTAACCCTAATGCAACCATTGCCATCAATAAGCATATAGTAGTGATATTATCTATAATTTGCATAACCATGTGTGACAAGGATACATAAGTATGGAATAGTGCCATCATGACAAAGCCAAGTAAAAAGTAAGGTACATCAATACGTTTTTTTTCAGTCTCACTATCCGATTTTTTTCTCATAATTAAAATTAAAATAATACTCAGAGGTATTAATAAAAAAACACGTCCCAGTTTTCCTAACAGACCCATACTCAAAGCCTCTTGGCCTGAGAAGCCCGAAGCAAGAATTACATGTGCAATTTCATGTAAACTTGTACCTGACCAGACCCCAAATACTTCAGGAGATATTGTAAAAACAGAATATATTACAGTATATGCAAGTGAAAATATAGTGCCAATAAGTGCGACAATACCAATACTAATCGCAGAATCTTTTTCTCTAGATTTTAATATTGGAGATACTGCTGCAATAGCTGCCGCACCACACACCCCAGTGCCAATACCTAATAATAGGATGAGGTTTTTATCTCCTTTAATATATTTATTTAGTAATAACATTAATCCGATACTAAAAAGGATGACTCCAATATCGATTAATAACAAATCGCTACCTTTTCCAATTACATCATAAATATTTAGCTTTAATCCATATAATATAATAGCTAATTTCAGTAACCGTTTAGATGAAAATGCGATTCCTGAACGATATGCTTCAGGGTAACCCTTAAAATGTCTATATAGAATCGCAATCAGTATAGCAATTGTTAAAGCACCTATCTTATCTAAAAATGGTAACTTTGAGCCTAACAAACTTATAACTGCGATGATAAATGTGAATAATAAACCATAAATAAAGGCTTTGTTTTTTAAGGATTTCACTTTTTAACTCCTCCTTTATCAAAAGCTTATCATCGCATAGTTATAACGTGAAATAAATATTGAGTATATTACTCATAACATTTTTGTTATAATAGAGGTATTCAAATGTCAGGAGACCTAGTTAATGGATTCATTAAAAGTTCTAACTGAAGTAGTTAAAACGCAAAGTTTTACTAAAGCTGCAGAAAATTTATATACTTCACAGCCATCAATAAGTCGCGATATTAAACGATTAGAACTGGAATACGATGTAAAAATTTTCGAATTTAGACATTCTAAAATGTCTTTAACAAGCGATGGGGAGAAACTATTTCAATATGCTTTACAACGTGAGCGTTTAGAACAAACCTTAAGACACGATTTGAAAATGCAACCTGATACAATTTCGGGAGATGTGAGGGTAGGGAGTAGTTACACTTATGGCGAATATCGATTGTCACAACATCTTACTGATTTAGCCAAAAAATATCCTGAATTATACATTCATGTGTATTTAAATAATTCTGATACAGTATTACAACATATTAAGAATAACACTATCGATTTAGGTATAATCGAAAAAGAGGTTCAAAGTAATATTATACACAGTAGACGTATTGCTCAAGATGAAATAGTATTAATTCGTAAAAAATCATCATCTTCAAATAAATCAATATGCTTTATCAGAGAACGCGGATCAGGTACAAGAGTCTATCAAGAAAATGCGTTATCACAAATGACTTCATCCTCTTATTTAGTAGAAATTAATAACACAAATCTAATTAAAAATATGGTTCATGCTGATAAAGGCTTTTCTATTGTTTCTAAATCGACATTAACCCCTTATGATTTAGAAAAGCTAGAAGTAACAAACTTAGGCATCACACGCCATTTCTATTTAGTCATACATAAAAATAAGTATATTGATACGAAGCTTAATGAAGTTATCAACAATTTGATTTCATGAATTTTGATCTTTGTATTATTTATTCTAAATTTAATGCATGTTCTAATGACAATATATTTAAAAAAGGATAAACTCTCAATATATAACATTCATAATTTATCCTTTAAATTATTGGCAATTAGCGTCAAAAATATTAGAATGACGCATTGTAACTAATATCGTACATATCACTTTGCATTCCTCTACTAACCAGTGTTATAATCTACTTAACAAAGTTATTAAGCATAATGCACCAATCCCCTCACTATCGGAAGTAGTGAAGGGATTTTTAGGTGTGACTATAGTCGCCTATTTTTTCTTATCGTTGCGATTGCGTAGCCAATGCGCAAATAATGCGACGATACAACCATTCGCTGCTGTGGTCATGATGTGAACAAAGTTATCAAGCATAATTACACCTCCTCTCTACGTCTAGATTGACGCCTGAGAGATAGGCGACCTTTATATTGTATCATCCGTAATGGGTGAGTTACATATAACTTCTGATAAGTCATCTTATGTAGTGTTTTAAAACTGCTTGATTTCTTATATTACTATACTTACAGAATCCAAAAACTCTATCAATGAAAAAAGAGATCTCATATATGAGACCTCTTTTTAATATCAATAAAAATTGAATTTGGGTTTATAAAACTAATATACGTCAAAATTTTTATAAATATTTTGACTCTAATATTCTATGTTTGGTACTTGGTTTACATGTTTTTGGTAACGTTTGAGTGCACAAAAACCAATAGTACTAATAATTGTTACTATTAATAATTTTTTCACGTTTAACATTCCTTTTTTAGCATTGTATTGTAGTCTATTTATTGTTTTGATAGTAATTTAATTCTAAATCTTTTGATGTCTGTTGACGGATTTTTTTCATTAACGCAGTATCATTAATGAGTGATTTACCATAAGATGGAATCATTTTTTGTATTTTAGGTGTCCATTCAGATTCATATTCAGGGAAGTTTTTCTCAAGTACTTCTAAAGCTACAGATACTGAAGTTGATGCTCCTGGAGACTCTCCTAATAAAGCTATTACCGAATGATCTTCAGAATTAACAACTTCTGTACCAAACTGAATAAATCCTTTACCGTATTCGGGAGTATCTTTAATCACTTGTACACGTTTGCCTGCAGTGTATAACTGCCAATCTTCATCACGTGCTTCTGGATAAAATGTACGTAAATGATTCATACAACCTTCTTTAGTCATTAATATTTGATCAAATGAATATTTGATTAAAGGTAGGTTTTTAGCAGCAGCAGATAACAATGTTGTAATATTATATGGTTTGACTGATTTAAATAAATCAAGATTAGAACCATTTTTTAAGAACTTAGGACCCACACTAGCGAATGGACCAAATAATAATGTACGTTCACCATCAATATATCGAGTATCCAAGTGAGGTACTGTCATAGGTGGTGTGCCAGGTGGTTCTTTACCGTAAACTTTGGCATCGTGTTGGGCTATAATGTCTGGGTTAGTACAAATTAAAAATTGTCCTGTAATAGGGAATCCGCCCAAATGTTTACTTTCTGGAATTCCGGTTTTTTGTAATAGTGGAATAGCACCACCACCAGCACCAATAAATACATAATCAGCAAGTTCAGTTTGAACATCACCGCTGTTACGTTGACGCACTTTAACTTCCCATTTACCATCTTTTCGATGGTTAAAGTCTATTACTTCATGATTATATTGGACATTGGCATTAGGATGTTGTTCAATATTTTTAGCCATTTTACGAGTAAGCTCTCCAAAGTTAACATCTGTACCTTCGTTAATCTTACTAGCAGCCATAATATCACTTGAGCTATGACCCTCCATCATTAATGGAACCCATTTTCTCATCTCTTCAATATCTTCTGTATATTCAATATTGTCGAACATTGGAAAATCCTTCATAGCATGATAACGATCCTTTAAGAATTGAACGTTATTTTTACCTCTAACAAAACTAATGTGAGGTAATGGTTGAATAAATTCTTTAGGGTTGGAAATACTATTATTTTTAACTAAATGACCCCAAAATTGTTTTGAAATCTCAAACTGTTCATTAATTTCTTTTGCCTTTTCTATATCAATTGATCCATCAGGTTGTTTCACTGTATAGTTCAATTCACATAAAGCAGCATGACCAGTTCCAGCATTATGACGCTCATTTGAGCTTTCGATACCAGGACGATCCAAACGTTCATATAGTTTTATATTCCAGCTTGGTTCTAACTCTTTAAGCATAGAACTAAAAGTTGTGCTTAAAACACCAGCACCAATAACAACAACTGTTTTTGACTCTTTTGTATTCATAATTGACTCCCTTCTTTTAAGTACAAATATTAGGGTAATACAAAACATACAGAAATTAAAATACTTATTTTTAATAAGAACTATTCTTTTATGGAATAGATACATATTCTGTAAGGTTCTGTTGCAAAGTTGAGCATAGAAAAGTATAGAAATTGTTTTATTTTTTCCTTTTTTTCTTTGAACTTAAAAGCAAATAATATGATCAATATTGAATTCGATATTGATCAAAAAATATTTCTTCAAATTCAAAAAATAAGACAAATGAATGAATTGCTTAGCTTACTTTTGAGTGATTTTATTTTTTGATATTAATACTAAGAGTAGGAGTCTTAAGAGTCTTTGGTTAAAAAATTAAGACTCTTAAGAGTCTCGACGTCGACTGAATCCTATGAAATCAATAAAAAAAGAGTCTTCAGACAATTAAAAGTGGTCTTGTAATAATTGTAAAGAGTCTACAATAAAATATCATATTACACCCTTCAGTCCAATGCATAAGAATATTGGTTCTGTTGCAAAGTTGAAAAATAAATGTCTAATCTCAATTTTAAAATAATACTTTGTGTTAACTTGTTAGCATGATGCTAATTTCATGGCATGGCAAAAATCCGTAGATCTGAAGAGACCTCCGGTTCTTTTTATATAGACCGTAAATACATTCAATACCTTTTAAAGTATTCTTTGCCGTATTGATACTTTTATCTCTTGTCTTTCTTACTTTAATATGACGGTGATCTTGCTCAATGAGGTTATTCAGATATTTCGATGTACAATGACAGTCGGGATTCAGTTTAAACACTTTAATTACTTTAGCCATTGCTACCTTCGTCGAAGGTGCCTGATCTGTAATCACCTTTTGAGGCTTACCAAATTGTTTAATGAGACGTTTGATAAACGCATATGCTGCATGATTATCTCGTTGCTTACGCAACCAAATATCTAATGTATGTCCCTCTGCATCAATGGCACGATATAAATAGCTCCATTTTCCTTTTATTTTGATGTATGTCTCATCAATACGCCACTTATAATAGGCTTTTTTATGCTTTTTTTTCCAAATCTGATACAAAATTGGGCATATTCTTGAACCCAACGGTAAACCGTTGAATGATGAACGTTTACACCACGTTCCCTTAATATTTCAGATATATCACGATAACTCAATGCATATCTTAGTTAGTAGCCAACGGCTACAGTGATAACATCTTTACTGAATTGTTTATATCTGAAATAGTTCATACAGAAGACTCCTTTTTATTAAAATTATACTATAAATTCAACTTTGCAACAGAACCACTTAAACCCACACTCTGGACAAAATTTCACAATATAACACTCCCCTTATTTATTTGCCAACTTGAGTTTAGCACAACTTTATGATTTCACACTATAAAGAAATCATTTATTTTGACAAACGAAAAATTTAGATGATTAATTATTTGTAATATTCTTCTCTGAGCAGACTATACACATAACTATCTGAGAATACCCCTAATAAACACTCATCGCTTCTCAATACGCCTTCTTGTGTAAATCCCAGTCTTATAGGTATAGCTCGACTTTTCTTATTTTTGGTAGACATTCGTATTTCAATACGATTAATATCATATTCTTCATATACATAACGAATTAAAGCTTTAGTGCATTTAGTCATAATACCTTTCTTTTGAAAGTCTTCAGCTAAATAATAACCAATCGAAGTTGTTTTATTAACTAAGTCTAAATAGTGCAATCCTATGACCCCAATCAGTTCTTTATTACTCCATATTCCACAATGAAATCCATTACCATCGATAAATTGTTGCAACGCTGAATGGATAAAGTGTTTACTATCTTCCACCTTCTTTGTATGTTCGACAAAAGGTAGAAATTCTGCTAAGTAGTTACGATTGCTATCTACTAATTTAAATAACTGTTCTGCTTCTCGTTCTTCTAATATCTTTAATTTAACACCTTTATCTACTTGGTAACCAAAAATCATAACTATCCCGCCTATGTATTTAATTATTAATAAATCTCAAAGAAAAACCGCTACTAAAGTGGATATGGAAATCCATCACCACGAGTGAACTGTTCTAGTGCCGACTGAATAAACTTCTTACTGTGTGTAACTTCCGTTGTATATTCTACAAATGGCAAGAACTCACCTAAATAATCCCGATTCGCATCAACTAATTTGAAAAGTTGCTCCGCTTCACGTTCTTCTAATATCTTCAACGTCACATGTTCATTCACTTGATAACCAAACATCATATCTATCGCCTCCAGTTTAAATTTTCAAATTATTCGGTAAATTAAATATATAGTAACATAAATTGATTTAATTAATATAAAAGCTCATAAATTATTATGCTTCAAAAATCCTTAAAAATTAAGGCTGAGCAATTAAATTCAATCGCTCAACCTCATTATGATAATAACTATTCATTTATTAATAACCAGAACCGACTTCTTCACCATCTTCATCGTATTCAGTTACATAACCATCGTCAGTGTCAACGGTATATGATCCGGCTAAATCTCCGTCTTTGTCAGTAAATGAGAAGCCCCATTTACCATCATCTGTTTTTTCTGGTTCTTTGTATGTGTAAGTATCCGTATCTAACGTATGACCTTCGTATGATTCTACTTTATCAATGACGTTATCACGTGTCACTTCGCCTGAACTTGAATCTGAATCATCGCTATCACTATCAGACTCAGCATCCATTTTGTCATCGATATACTTATCAATCTCATCATCATCAAACGTAACTGTGACATCTGTTACGTCATCATCGTCTTCCCCAAAACTAGTCACATTAACAGAATCTGATTTGAACGTTTTACCTTCATAAGTACCTTGTGCATAAACGGTTACTTCTTCATCAGGGTCATATGGTCCAAATGTTTCAGAAGATGATTCACTTCCGATTTCTTTATCATTCGCGTATATTTTCACATTGTTTAACATATAGCCGCCATCAACGCTGACTGTGAAACGTTTTTGTTTAAATGATTCATAAGCAGTAGCATCATCACTCATGTTAATCATTAACGCACCTTTGAATTTCTTACCATCGATGTCTTTTGTTGCTTTTAAATTGTAATCACCGATTGGGAACGTACCTAACGTTTTTTCGTCATCTTCCGTAACCGTTGTCGTACGCTTTTTACCATTATATTCGTAAGTAATATCTCCACTACTACTTGGATAAATGCTCACTGATTTTTGTGGAACATTGAATGAATAATTATCAAAAAATAGGAATTTCTTGCCAACCTTTGAAATATTTAACACACTATTTCCATTAGCATCTACAGATAAATTATTATAACGATTATCTTTAATTTCTTTCGCGCTTTGTTCTACGTTACTACCGACATTATTTAAGTCATCTTCTGTTTTGATGTAGTTTAAATATGCGCGTGCTTCTTGTTTGCTTAATTTTTGGTCATTTTGAGTTGTAACTTCTTTGGCTAATGACTTTTCGTCATCTTTCTTGATTGCTTGTGCAATATTAGATGCTTGCTTTTCTGGAGAAAATTGATTTTTTAATACTGAAAATGCAACGATCAAAGCAATTAGCAATATAGCTATAACTGCAATAATAATCCAAGTCTTTTTATTATCGCCTTTACGTGGTTGTTGATCATGTCTGTCGGTATAACCGTTTTGATTATGGTTATTATACCCTTGATATTGATGTTGCTCATGCTTATCTTGTCGACTTTGGTTGTGATGATCTTGCTGTGTGTTAGAGTGATTTGTTTTAGATTGCTGAACGGGTTTCCCACAATTTGTACATACCTTCACACCTTCGCGAAGAGGTTGACCGCAATTACTACAATATTTCATTAGTAAATCGAACTCCCATCAAATAGATTATTGAACTCACTGATTAAGTTTCCAAAGATTTGGTTAAATAAAGATTCACCGAAAATAGTCACAAATAAGAAGAACACAATAATGTAAATAATCACACCGTAAAAACTTGAAAAGCGAGTATGATGATTTGCACTATATTTGGCAATCATGTAAACACCTGAAACAACGATTAATAAAATGGATAGTATAAATAATGCGCCACCAAAGCTAAAAGAATTAGCGAACATTAAAATAAGTGCAATCAATAGTACTGCGACTGAAACACTATTAATAAGTACAAAATCTGACAATACTTTTTTAAATGTAATTGGCTGTCTAACTACTAAGCGTGTAATACCATATGTTGCTCCCACTATCACTGCTAGGAATAAAATGATACCTAAAACAACAGAAAAGATAATTTGGCTTTTCGGTGTTTCAAACATTCCAACTGATGAAGGAATTACAATAGCAAGTAACAGTGCTACGACTAATAAACCGACAATGATTAAAGAAAATAACAATTTAAAACTAAATGCTTGTTGGCTTTTTAGTACTTGATCAGGTGAAGCGAAAGCACTTTTAAAGAAACCTTTACTTTCTTCTGTCACTTCTTTTGCATGGTCACTAAATTGGCTTGTTTGTTGTGGTTGTTGATGGTTTGAATATGACTGATCGTATTGTGGTTGATTGTGATATGTATGTGATGCATTGTTGTGAGGTTGTTGGTGCTGATTTGATTGAGGTTGATGCATTTGATGTTGTTGTGTCGATGTAGTATGTTCAGGTACATGCTGATGATCTCGCACTTTACCTTCTTCATTAGGATGTTTATCCTGTTTCGATTCGTTTGTTCTTGATAAATGATCACTTTGATTTGATGTCGTTTCGTTACCTTCACCTAATGATCCAGTTGAATCGTGTCGTCTACCATTAGCTTCAGCATTAGAGATATCTTTTTCAGCAGAATTAATAGTCTGAGACTGTCTATCTATTTTATGGCCACACTCTCCACAAAATAAATCGTTAGGTTCGATAGCATTTCCACAATTTGGACATTGCATAGGAATCCCTCCAATTTTATTATTTTTTAAATCTTCAAAAAGTATATCATTTATTTTGTGTTGCTTTCTATATTATTTTAAACTTTTTATCAAAATAATTATATATTTTAAAAAGCATTATTTAGATGTGCGTATTTAATATAATAATCTAAATATTGACTTGACTAAACTGAAATAAAAAAACGATGAAGTCTAAGACTCCACCGCCAATAAAAATTTAATTATTTAATTGTTTTTTCTAAAATGTGCCTGGGTTAAAACCAGCTTCCCATTTATTAAATGGCCAATATCTTAAAACAACTTTACCTACAAGTTGGTCTTTATCTACTAAACCAACTTCAGCAAAACGGCTATCTACACTATTTTGTCTATTATCACCTAAAACTAAATACTTATCTTTAGGGATTTTATTTTTGCCGTTTGCACCGTTCACTTGGCTTGTTTTAAATGTACCTGTCAAATACTTACCTTGTTTATGCTTCTTATTATAATCTAAATACGGCTCTGATACCTTTTTGTCATTAACATATAATTGATCACCTTTATACTCAACTTTATCACCTGGCGTACCAATCACACGCTTAATAAAATCACGTTGTGCATCTTCATGGAAGACAACGACATCACCATTATCAATGTGGTTCAATGTTTTCGAAATCTTACTAACTATCACTTTATTTCTATCTTGGAAAGTTGGATACATCGATGAACCTGATACTGTGTATGATGTTCCAATAAACTTTAATACAATACCTACAATTAAGAGTGCGCCACCAATGGCTACAATCCATTCAATTATCTCTTTTTTCAATTAAATCCCGCCTATCATCTTTTATAAACACAACTTACTTTATCACAAATATATTGCAAAGTCGTTTCACTCATCTTTAAAAAGCGTAACGTTAATCAATTTACTTCGTTTTGAAAATTAAGCTCATCAAGAAAATCATCCTCAATGTGCTTATTGATAGCTTCATCGTAACAAACCTCTCACAAGATTACTATTCAAGTTATCACATTTAAGAATGCCTTCTTACTTACATTTTCAAAAAATAATCTAATCTTTCATATTCGTAAGAAATGGCATCGACTTTGTAAGGTTAGATAAAGGCAGTACTGACGCAACCCTTCTACAATTATAAGTGTAATAGAAACAAGGAGTGATGATATTGAAAACCTTAAGAAATATATTCATTGTAATTGCCGTCATTGCAATTATTGTTATCGGAGGATTGTTTGGATTAAATGCTTATTCCAATCAACACCCTAACAATCGCTCAATCAATGACTGGAACAAGCTCAATCCTTTAGCCCAAACATATGAATATTACGTTAAGACTCAGAAACCATCTAAAGTGGAAGTCGTTGATAAAGAAAAAGACTTCTATATCTATCATTACAATCAAACTAGTTCCACGAAAGATGGCAAATCTAAAAAAATTGAATACACAGCATCAAAAAAATTAAAACAAAATCATTACTTAGTTGTACGCGAAAAATCTCACACAATTCTGTCATACGAAGAAGTTAAAAAATCAGAAATTCCAACTAAAGCAAAAGAAAAATTATAAATCAAACAAGGAGTGTGATCGACATGCCAATTTTAAACGTCAATCATTTATCAAAAGTATATGGAAATAAGCAAAAGTATAAAGCCCTAAACGACATCAACTTTTCAGTGGATAAAGGGGAATTCGTCGCCATAATGGGACCTTCAGGTTCAGGTAAGACTACCCTCCTCAATGTCATTAGTTCCATCGATAGTATTTCTGGAGGAACTGTAGAAGTAAGTGGCAATGAAGTTAATCAACTCAATGATAAGCAGTTAGCACAATTTCGTAAGAAAGAACTTGGATTTATCTTCCAAGATTATAGCGTCTTACCTACCTTAACCGTTAAAGAAAATATTATGTTGCCACTATCCGTTCAAAAAGTAAGTAAAGATGAGATGGAACAAAATTATAAAGAAGTCACTAAAGCACTCGGTATTTATAAGTTAAGCGATAAATATCCAAGTGAAATATCAGGTGGTCAGCAACAACGTACCGCTGCCGCACGTGCATTCGTTCATAAACCGTCTATTATCTTTGCCGATGAACCGACAGGAGCACTTGATTCGAAAAGTGCGCAAGACTTACTCAACCGTTTAGAAGATATGAACGAGCGATTCAATAGCACGATAATCATGGTAACTCATGACCCATCTGCAGCGAGTTTCGCACAGCGTGTCATTATGTTAAAAGATGGCAATATTCATTCAGAAATCCATCAAGAAGATAAATCTAAACGTGAATTTTATGATGAAATCATTCAAGTACAGTCAGCCTTAGGTGGTGTCGCAAATGACGTTTAATCAAATTACACTCAAAAACTTAAAAAGTAATTTTAAAAATTATGCACTGTATCTTTTTTCACTCATTTTTAGTATTATTTTATACTTTAGCTTTGTCACTTTGCAGTACACACATAGTATTAATAATGGTGATTCTCCAAAAGTAATCCAAGAAGGTGCTAAAGTAGGCGCAGTTTTCCTATTTATTACAATTATTATTTTCTTAATGTATGCGAACCAATTATTTATTAAACGTAGAACACGAGAATTTGCGCTATTTCAACTTATCGGACTAACACGACAAAACATTTTAAGAATGCTAGCTATTGAACAGTTCATATTCTTTGTTATTACTGGCATCATAGGTATTGTAATTGGTATTGTAGGCTCTGAAATTCTACTCAATATTTTAGTGAAGATGATGCATTTGAAAGTAGGTGTCTCAATCGGATTTGAATTTCCTGCATTGATTCAAACAATTGTGATGCTTGTACTAGCATTTATCTTGATTATGTTCCAGAACTTTCTTTTCCTAAAAAGAAAAACCATTCTGTCAATGATGAAAGATAGTACTAAATCAGAAGCTACTAAAGCTAAAATTACCGTTCCTGAACTTATTGCCGGTATTCTAGGCATTATCATGATCATCTTTGGGTGTTATATTTCCACTGAGATGTTTGGTAAGTTCGAAGCTTTAACAATGGTCTTGATCACACCTTTCTTAATTCTGTTTCTAACCGTTGTGGGGGCTTATCTATTCTTTAGAAGTTCAGTATCTATTATATTTAAATCACTGAAAAAATCTAAACATGGACGCATTTCAATTACAGATGTCGTATTTACTTCATCAATTATGCATCGCATGAAGAAAAATGCGATGTCACTAACAATTATTGCTATTATTTCAGCAGTGACAGTAACTATTCTATGTTTTGGTGCAATTAGCAAAGCAAATACAGATTATATGATTCAAGTATCCTCACCTCAAGATGTTAACTTTGCTAAAGCGCAATCAGCTCAAAAGTATGAAAAACTATTAAAACAAAATCATATTCAATATGACACGAAAACTTTTGAAGGTAGTAATACGAAATTATTTAAAAATGATGCCTTAAAAAGTAAAACAAACGAAGGTATGCAAAATGTTGGTATCGTTGTTATGCCAGATAAAAATATTAATGGTAACCATGCTACTATTACTAACCTACAAGGACCACTTTCTGGCATTGTAAGTGTTCATACGAATGAAGATATGACACTTCAAGGTCAACAAAAAATGACATTAAACGTGAATAAAAAGGATGACAATGAGGTAATTCCGTCGACCGTTTCTATAGGAGGTCCTGTCTTAAAAGTAAGTCCAGATAATTTCAATAAATTGAAAATGAAGGACCAACTAATGCATCATTACGGTTTTAATATCACAGATCATAAAGACCTCTCTAAAGCGGAAAAACTAGCTCAGAAAGTAAGTGCAAATGTTGAATTAAAAAATGACACGAAGAAAATGCTAGATGAAAGTAACGGTATTCTAATGTTTGTCACATCATTCTTAGGATTAGCGTTTCTCATCGCAGCGGGATGTATTATCTATATTAAACAAATGGATGAAACCGAAGATGAAATTAACAATTATCGCATATTAAGACGTATCGGCTTCACACACACGGATATGACGAAAGGTCTAGCATTAAAGATTCTATTCAACTTCGGTTTACCTTTAATCATCGCATTATTACACGCACTATTTGCTGCAATGGTATTTATGAAAATAATGGGAGAATACTCTCCAACACCGATTATCATTGTGATGATTGTTTATTCACTTGTTTACCTTATCTTTGCAGCAATCTCATTTATCCATGCAAATCGAATTGTAAGACACTCTATTTAATAATTGAAAAGAAAGGATGTTGTTTAAATGAATATTAAAGAATTAATTCGCAAATCTTACGAGGATTTATTAAGTTTGAAAGTCGATTGGTTTAACGGTCTTATGTTAGTACTTATCGTCTTCATCTTAAGTGGCATTGCGACACCATTTATTGGAGTACCAGTAGGCTTACTTGGTGGTGGTTATATTCTAAAACGTTATGAAGAAAAGACTAATAACTAATATTGAAAATCAAAGCATTTAGAACAAATATATTAAAGGGCTACATTGCAAATAGACAGTAGTTAACTGAGCTGAGAAAGTGCCCTAAATCAAGCGATTCTCAGCTCTATTCATACATACGGGGTTCGGGGCCCCAACATAGAGAATTTCACAAAGAAATTCTACAAGCTAAGCAGGTTAGGATAGAATTAAAAGGAATTCTATCCTACCCCTTTTTCATTTTATTTTAATAATTATGGTTATTATATATTAATATTGTTTTTTATTTTATATATTTTATAATTAAATTGACAGAAATATTTTCCTCATTTAAGAAAGGACATCAAGTTATGCAACAAAAAAACAAAGTATCGCTTCTCTATTCGAAAGTTTTCAATAGGAATGGTCTCCGTATTATTAGATGCCTTTTTATTCATGGACTTTCAAGATGTAGCTCATGCAAGTGAATTACATAATAGTACGTCAACAACGGACACGGCTTCCAATCAACAATCTTTTGAAAAGAAAGTCAATAATTCAACACATGAAGACGTACAAAATCCAGCTTCACCATCTTAATCTATTCCCCTGAAAAATTTAGAAAATACAACAAAAACAGAAACGCAACCACAAACAACTAGTAAGACAACCCACTCAGGTAACGAAAATGCAAATGCACAAACTATTACCGCTTCATCTCAAGTAGAGAAGACAACAACACATACGCGTTCACGTCGTTCTGCAACGTCAGCAATTACTTCAGAAGGCGTTCTAGAGGACACAACGACAACTGCAACACCTAATATGGATAATGCCAATAGTGCATCTGTTAAAAGTAGAGATGTTATCACTCCACAACCTAAAGATTCAAATACTATCCCAACACCAAACGTCGTATTTGAAAAAAGTACTGATCCAAATCAATTTACATTTGAGATAACAGATCTTAAAGAATTTAATGCTGCATATCAAACTAAATATTACTATCGTTTATCTAAACCCTACGACGACTCTAATGACATAACGATTGAGTTAGTTAACGGTGAGACAAATTCTGTAGTGGAAACGAAACAAATCAATTCACCTGGTACAGTATCCATTGGTAAAAATTCTTTAGAAAGAGCAGTAGCTGCTCGTGACCCTCAAATAGCTAAATATGGCCATATTAATTTTACTTTTTTAAAAGAGAACAAAATTAATAAATTAGGCATTACTGATGACTATGATGAAACAAGCGTAGTTGTTCAAAGTATTAAGATATATGACGGTATTACTGTACAAGACGTTACAAACTTATTTGATATTATAGATGAGAATGGTGTCATCACAGCTACATCTAAAGAAAGTCTAGTTAAAGATCATGTGTTAGATAATGCACAAATTCCATTTGGGCTTTACTACAAATTAGATATTGCCGGGGTCATTAAAGACAGTGCCAAAGCAAACAAGGACATCACTAACGTAGCGAACCAATCTGTTCAGTTCTTTAACCCAGCCAAAGGTGGCAATGAAGTACCACCTCCTAAACCATCAGAAAAACGTGTAAACAAAGTAAAACCAGTACCAGTAAACTTTGAATTCAAAGTGACTAAGAAATTGGAGGGTGGTCAACTTAAAGGTGGAGATTAAACATTCATCTTAACGGATTTAAACAATCCTGATCATCCTGTACAATCAGCAACAAATGATGCGAATGGTAAAGTGAATTTCTTACCAATTAAATTCAATAAAGTAGGCACTTACGTTTACCGAATCAGTTAACAAGTGAGAACAGATTCAAATATTGCTTATGATACAATGTCTATCAAAGCAACAGTGGTAGTTACTGAAAATCCAAAAACAGGTAATTTACAAGCAGCTGTAACTTACAACAGTTCAGGCGGTAAATCCGATGGAGTAAATGATACTGAATTTAACAACACTGTTGAACCACCAGTACCATCAACGCCAAACAAACCACCACATAATCCGCCTAAAACACCAGGTCAACCTCCAGTTAACCCACCAGGCAACCCACCTGAAAAACCAGGTGTGCCACTGATACATCATGTGCCACCAACACCTAAACAACCAAATCAACCGAAACACCTACCAAATACTGATAGCTACGACGCTAATATGAATAAATCATTATTAGCAACAATGTTTGCAGGTTTAGGTAGCGTATTATTAATTGGTAGAAGAAGATTACCCAATAAATAATCACTTATAATTACTAAAGGCCTATGAAGCATTGCGTTTCATAGCCATTTAAATTGTTATGGTAAAAATTTAAATGATAGATAAATACTCAACCAGCATATGATTACAAATGCGCCTACTACAAAGATAAATGATAAGATACTCGTAATGAAATTGCGTGTTTTAGTAGTCTGAACTTCATTAGGATCTTGACCATTCATAAAAGCTACGATTCGATCGTAATTATCCATACCGTGTTTATATTTAATTTTATCTATCCTTGTAGAACTATAAAAACCTATAGAAAAAATGACATAGGTTATCGCAACCCCCCACCAACTTAAATAAAATAAAAGCGGTCCTATTAAAACACTTGCTAATAACATCCAAATTAGCATCATCCACGTCCAAAAATCCATGTCTTTTTTAATTTCTTCATGTTCCATACGTTTCACGTCTCCTTTGACAAGATCATCTAATGAAACATTAAATAAGTTACACATCATTAATAAATTATGGATATCTGGATAACTTCTTTCATTCTCCCAATTAGAAATCGTTTGTCTCGAAACATATAATTTCTCAGCTAGGTACTCTTGAGAATAATTTTCTTTTTCTCTATATTTCCGAATTTGTTGACCGATTTCCATCACCCATAACTCCTTAACCATTTAGATTAATCTTGCCTAGATTAGAAGCAAGATAGACATTAATAGTTGTATCTCACTTCAACTCCATAGAAACGTTTCTTCATATAAAAAACTACCAAATTTCTTTGTCATTCGCATCTTTTTCATTGTCAAAGTCCTTTTACATGCTGATTTATCAGTGTTTATAAGACTTCCCGATGTCTAAAAAAGGAACTACGCTATTTGTTTAAACGCAGTTCCTTTTGTTAATTAAGATATTATTGATTAAAAGATTTTAAGATAACGTCTAGCATTTTTTCAATATATGCTTCATCAAGTGTTTCCGGTTTAATTAAAATATTGAAATAAATTGGTGAGAAAATCATATCTATAAATAAATCTTGATCCTCTTCTTTTATGTGATGTGCTATGATTGATTTCAATAATTTTCGATTACTTTTAAAATAACCCTTCATAAACAATTCACGTGCTTCAACTTGTTGATTACTAATTAATATTTCAATAACCGCACGCCCTAAATTCGTTTTATAAATTTCCATTATTTTAATTAAGAATTGATACAACCCCGTGTGTAGATCTTTATTTTCATTTTCAAAAATCTGTGTTCTACTGACGAACATATCTACAATAATTGAAGATTTGTCTTTCCAACGTCGATATATTGTAGCTTTAGACACACCTGTGTTTTCAGAAATTTGATCGATGGTGATGTCTCTAAAATGTGTCGTAGCCAACATTCGATCTAATTCATTAAAAATTTTATGATTGATTGTCGGATCTTTCGGTCTTCCAGCCATGTTTTCCCCTTCTTAAATGCGTAATAAATTCAACTGCTTCAAAAATAATTACTGCACTTACAAACCATGCAATAAATCCAATAACAATACTAAGTAGCCATTGATTTGTAAAATATAGCATCGCCCATGTTACTAGTATACTAATAAGTACGCCCGTCATGCCAAAAACTGCCCCTCTACTTACGTGCTTAGCAATAACATCGCCATGTTGCATTCCTGTGATAAACAATGAAACCAAGAATACTGCAGGTAATGTAGCAAACACACCCCCGAGTTCTTTCCAAGGTAAAATAACAGAGATAATATAACTCAGCGTAACTGCAAGTCCCCCAACCAAGAATTTAATTAATGCTAATTTCATTACAAAAGCCTCCAATGATTAATTCATATGTCTAACAACAAATATACTTAGAGAAATTACAAGCCAACATATTAATGCAAATCCTGTTCCTCTTTTATAATCTCTTTTACTAATATAAAGAGACGTTAAAAAGACTGTTATGATGCACGATATAATTCCAATAATGGCACCAGAACTAAGATGAATTGACATTTGAACTAATTGATTGCCACGATGATCTATCGCAAGGGCTATAATTGCAGCTAAGTAGACTGCCGGCATAGTAGCGATAATGCCACCCATTTTACCACCGACCTTCTCAGCCATTATAGATGCAATCGCCACTGCAAGACCTCCAATAACAAAATGAAGAATAGCACTAGAAATGGATATTCCGAACACAATAAACCCTTCTTCTTTAATTATTAAACGATACGTTTCGTTTAATAATATTGTAAATCTATTTATTAGCTATGTAAACAGCACTTTGTAAGAAAAATGAATGCTATATGAACATAAAAAACACTAAAATGATTCAACTTTTAATCATCTTAGTGCTATTATTAAGTGGTATAACTTTAAAACCTATTTTTCAAGGAATAGCATTATACACACTTTTCATCTATTTTTTATAAATTTTTATTTTAATTTCGTAATAATCATCATGTTCTTTATCACGTTGTTCTACACGTATACCAGATTGTTCAATGGCTTGAATGCTTTTTCCAACTTCGTCACGTGCTTGTGTTAAATCTTTAGAGAATTGGAAAGATTGAGCTTTTACTTTTTCTGGTCCAATTTTCTGTTTAACACGTGCCTCTGTTTGTTTAACATTTAATTTTTGGCTAATCACTTGTTCAATTAGCTTTTCTTGATCTTCCTCTTTAAGAGATAAGACAGCACGAGCATGACGCTCAGTAATCTTGCCTTCTCTTAAACGACTAATCACTTTAGGTGCTAATTTCAATAATCGCAATTTATTTGCGATAAAACTTTGACTTTTACCTAAACTTTTAGCTAATTCACTTTGCGTTGTGCCACCAATCTCAAGAAGCTTTTTATAAGCTTCGGCTTCTTCAACAGCAGATAAATTTTCACGTTGAATATTCTCAATTAATGCAACAACTGCTGTTTCTTCATCATTCATATGACGTATAATGACATCTGCTTGAGATTTATGCAGTGACTGTAGTGCTCTAAAACGTCGTTCACCCGCAATAATTTCGTACATATTCTCTTCAATCGGTCTTACAACGATGGGTTGTAATAAACCATGCTCGTCAATAGATTCAGCAAGTTCAGTAATCTTACTTGAGTCAAACACCTGTCTTGGTTGATAACGGTTAGGTACAATACGCTCAATTTGAATGGATTCGACGCTAGAATTGCGATCTTCTTCAATGTATCCAACGATGTCATCTTTATTTTTCAATCCAAATAATTTTGAAAAAGGCTTTTTCATTATCCATTCACTCCTCTTAAAATTAATTTTAACATGTAGGTGCTATTAATTTTCTAGTAAAGGAGATTTATTAGGCGTACCAGGTTTTCTAGGATACTTTTTAGATGTTTGACGACGTTTATCTATAATAATCATTTGTCGTTCACCAGCATCTTCTGGTAAATCAAATGTATAAGAATCACTAAAGACGCCACCTAATATACTAATCCCAAATTGTGCTTCTTCTAATTCTTCTTCTCCTTTAGAAGACTTCAATGCGATGAACTGCCCACCCTTTTTAACTAAAGGAAGGCACAATTCACTTAACACTGTAAGTCTGGCTACTGCACGTGCTGTAACTACGTTATACGTTTCTCTGTTTACGCCTTTACCGAATGTTTCAGCGCGATCATGTACAAAGCTAACTTGTGTTAAGCCAAGTTCAGCAGCTAGATGATTTAAAAATTGAATACGTTTATTTAAAGAATCTACAATGGTTACTTTCAATTCAGGGTAAACAATCTTCAATGGAATACTTGGAAAACCTGCACCTGCACCAACATCACAGATGGTTAAAGGCTGATTGAAATCATAATAAAAGCTCGGTGTAATTGAATCATAGAAATGTTTCAAATAAACTTCATGTTCATCTGTAATACTTGTGAGATTCATTTTCTCATTCCATTCTACAAGTAAACGATAATATGTTTGAAATTGTTCTTTTTGTTTATCTGACAATTCAATTCCATGTTCACTTAATTCTTTAGCTAGCCATTCTACGCCATTCATTAATTTTTCACCCTTTGCAATTTACCTTGCTCCAAATAAACAAGTAAGATTGAGATGTCTGCTGGGTTAACACCAGAGATTCGTGATGCTTGTGCAATATTCAATGGTTTAACTTCAGCTAATTTTTCACGAGCTTCAGTCGCTAAACTATCCACTTTACTATAATCTAAGTCTTCCGGAATTTTTTTCTCTTCCATGCGTTTAACTTTTTCAACTTGTTGCAATGATTTATTGATATAGCCTTCGTATTTCGTTTGAATTTCAACTTGCTCTTCAACCGCTTCAGGTAATTGATGACTTTCTTCTAGAATTTCTAAGATTGTATTATATGTCATTTCAGGACGTCGTAATAGATCAATTGCTAGAATGCCATCTTTTAGACGTGAACCACCATTTGCCTCAATGACAGATTGTGTGTATTCATTTGGTTTAATACGAATATCAGTTAAACGTTGGATTTCATCTTGAATTTGTTGACGCTTTTCATTAAAACGCGCGTAACGTTCTTCTGAAATCATACCTAATTCATAACCTACATCAGTCAAACGCAAGTCAGCATTATCATGACGTAGTAATAATCTATATTCTGCACGAGATGTTAATAAGCGGTAAGGCTCATTCGTACCTTTTGTAACTAAGTCATCAATTAAAACACCAATATATGCATCTGAACGACTTAAGATTTTTTCTCCGGTACCAAGCACTTTACCTGCAGCATTGATTCCAGCCATAATACCTTGACCAGCCGCTTCCTCATATCCTGAAGTACCATTGATTTGTCCAGCCGTATATAAATTTTTAATCATTTTAGTTTCCAATGTTGGCCATAATTGCGTTGGCACAATCGCATCATATTCAATGGCATAACCCGCACGCATCATGTCTGCCTTTTCAAGACCAGGAATCGTTTCTAACATTTGACGTTGTATGTGTTCTGGTAAGCTTGTTGAAAGTCCTTGAACGTAAACTTCATTTGTATTACGACCTTCAGGCTCTAGGAAAAGTTGATGTCTAGGTTTATCATTAAAACGCACAAATTTATCTTCAATTGATGGACAATAACGAGGACCTGTTCCTTTAATCATACCTGAATACATAGCTGATAAATGTAGATTATCATCGATGACTTTATGTGTACGATCATTGGTATATGTTAACCAACAAGGTAATTGGTCTAGGATATATTCTGTAGTTTCAAAACTAAATGCACGACCTACATCATCACCAGGTTGAATTTCCGTCTTAGAATAGTCTATTGTTTTCGCGTTTACACGTGGAGGTGTACCCGTTTTAAAGCGCACAACTTCAAAACCTAATTCTCTTAAATTATCAGCTAGCGTGATAGATGGAAGTTGATGATTTGGACCACTTGAATATTTCATGTTACCTAAGATTATTTCACCACGTAAGAATGTACCTGTCGTAATAACAACCGCTTGAGCGCGATATTCAGTACCGATATTTGTGCGGACACCTTTTACTTCATTGTCTTCAATAATTAATTCATCCACCATACCTTGCATGATGTCTAAATTATCTTCATCTTCAATGACACGTTTCATTTCTTGTTGATATAACACTTTGTCTGCTTGAGCACGTAACGCACGTACTGCTGGTCCTTTACCAGTATTTAACATACGCATTTGGATATGTGTTTTATCAATCGCTTTAGCCATTTGCCCACCTAATGCGTCAATTTCTCGAACGACAATACCTTTCGCTGGACCACCTACTGATGGGTTACATGGCATGAATGCAATATTATCTAGATTAATTGTTAGCATTAGTGTTTTTGCGCCACGTCTTGCAGATGCCAAACCTGCTTCAATACCTGCATGTCCAGCACCAATGACGATTACATCATATTCTTGAACCACCTAATTGACCTCCTTTAAATTTCCTTTGTCTTTATTTTTATAAATAAGACTTCCTACCGTCTCAGTTTCTTTAATATTTATCATTTCTTAAACGTTACATAGCTATAAGGTATAAACTATTATTTTCCTAAGCAGAATTGACTAAATAGTTGATCAATCAATTCGTCACTAGCAGATTCACCAATAATTTCACCTAATAATTCCCAAGTACGCGTTAAGTCAATTTGAACCATATCCATAGGAATACCTGATTCAGCTGCATCAATCGCATCTTGAATGGCATTTCTAGCTTGCTTTAATAAAGAGATATGTCTTGAATTAGATACATACGTCATATCTTGGTTTTGAACATCGCCACCAAAGAATAAATCTCGTATTTGTAATTCTAGTTGATCAATACCTTCTTGTTTAAGCATAGATGTTTGGATAAGTGGTGTATCACCAATCATTTCTTTTACTTCATTTATATCTAAGTTTTGTTCTAAATCAGTTTTGTTAACAATTACAATGGCATCTTCATTTTTAATAACTTCATATAATGTACGATCTTCTTGTGTTAATGGCTCATTGTTATTTAATACAAATAAGATTAGATCTGCTTCACTTAAGGCTTTGCGTGAACGTTCGACACCAATTTTTTCAACGATATCTTCAGTGTCACGAATACCTGCAGTATCTACCAATCTTAATGGTACACCTCTAACATTGACGTATTCTTCTAAAACGTCACGAGTTGTACCTGCAACTTCAGTTACGATGGCTTTATTATCTTGAATAAGGTTATTTAACATTGACGATTTCCCTACATTTGGTTTACCAACGATAACGGTTGAAAGACCTTCTCTCATAATTTTACCTTGTGTTCCAGTCTCTAATAATAGATTAATTTCGTTTTTAATCTTTTTAGATTGCTCTAATAGGAACTCAGTTGTAGCATCTTCAACATCGTCATATTCTGGATAATCAATGTTCACTTCTACTTGCGCGAGAATTTCTAAAATGGATTGACGTTGTCGCTTAATTAAATCACTTAGTCGCCCTTCGATTTGATTCATGGCAACTTTAGAAGCACGATCTGTTTTAGAACGAATAAAATCCATAACAGCCTCAGCTTGTGATAAATCGATACGACCGTTCAAGAATGCACGCTTTGTATATTCCCCTGGCTCTGCCATTCTTGCACCATGCGTCATTGTAAGTTCTAATATTCGATTAATTGTTAAAATACCACCGTGACAATTAATTTCAATAATGTCCTCGCGTGTAAATGTTCTTGGTGCTCTTAGCACAGATATCATAACTTCTTCAACAACTTCATTTGTTTCAGGATCTATGATATGACCATAATTAATCGTATGTGAATCTACGTCTTGTAACTTTTTCTTTCCTTTATATAGCTTATCTCCAATTTCAACGGCTTGTGGTCCAGATAAACGGACAATACCGATTGCTCCTTCACCCATAGGTGTTGAAATACTAGTTATCGTATCAAAATCCATGATTATCCTCGCCTCCTTATTCAAGTAAAATTTCATTATAACATTGTAATTTGTTTCTATAAAAATTGCTAATAAGTTGATTTATCGCTCATAAGGTAAGACTTCGGTTTGTATAACCTCAGACTGACGGACGTCTAAAACTCCCCTACCCTTCTATTTAATCTTTTTATTAAAGACCTTTGCAATTTTTAATACATGTTCTAAGCTACCCTGGATTTCAAGTGTAGTCATATCCTTAGCTGGTTGCCTAGCAATAACGATAATATCACGTGCAATAATATCTTCTTTATGAATTTTGAAATTCTCCCTTATCGCACGTTTAATTCTGTTTCGAGTCACTGCATTGCCTAATTTTTTAGATACACTAATACCTAATCGAAAATGATCTTTATTACTATTATAGGTATAAACAACAAACTGTCTATTTGCTACCGATTTTCCTCTTTTATAAATCGTTTGAAAATCAGTATTCTTTTTTATACGGTAAGCCTTCTCCACGTTCACATCACTCACTTATTTTATTCTTTGCCAACTTAGCTAAAGTTAGTTTTGATATAGCGTATCTCAATTTATACCTATTCAAACGAAAAAAAAGACCACTGAGAAGTCAGTGATCTTATGCTGATAAAACTTTACGGCCTTTACGACGACGACGTGCTAAAACTTTACGGCCATTTTTAGTGCTCATGCGTTTTCTGAAACCATGAACTTTACTATGTTTACGTTTATTTGGTTGATAAGTACGTTTTACCATGCAAAACACCTCCATCTACATATTTATCCAGCTCACTCGCTCTTGTAGTGATCCTGATTATTTTAATAGATAAATTATAATTTCTGATATCAGAATTCTTGTTTTAATTCAATTTTATCTAGTCATAATTCAAGCAACTACTACAATATAACAAATTACTATTTATAAAGCAAGCAGCATTTGCATTAAGATGTTATTTTTTTAACCACTTGTCAACATCCATTTTTAATATTTATACATTTCGCCAAACGTGCGTCTCACACATTTTATTCATTTTAAATTCATCTTTATAAATTATTTCCCAAAGCTGTTGTAGTACATAAACTTAGTTTTTTAAAATTATCCACTTATACACATACGAGATTTAAGTTTCTGTGGATAATATATTCATTATTAACAGATTTATACCAAGTTTAACAACATATTCACACCTATTTGACATCTCTCTAAGTTAAAAAGTATAATTATGTGGATAAGTCGTCTAACTCATTATTTTTAAAGGATTTATTTATTGATTTTATATACGTATTTAGTGTGAACAAATCATAGCATATATAAAGTTATCCACTGAATGTTATTAACTTGTGGATAATTATTAACATGCTGTGATTATTTTTATCCACTTGTCTAAATGTCTGTGTATAAGTCCTAAATTTAAAAGAAGATGGAGTTTATTTTATGTCAGAACAAGAAATTTGGAAAAAAGTATTAGAAGTTGCTGAATCAGAAATATCTAAATCGACATTTAATACTTTTTTGAAAGATACAGAACTCAAAGAAATTCGTGATAATGTTGCAATCATCTTTGTAATTCATGAATTTTACGCAGAATGGTTAAATTCAAACTACAAAGAAGTAATCCAAACAATTATGAAAGATGTTATTGGTTATGAAGTTGAACCCAAATTTTTCACTGCTGAACAATTAGCTGAACTTGATGAGACAAGTCGTAAATCTAACACGCCAAGCGAACCTCAACGTCAAATCATTGAAGATGGTCATGAAGGCATAGATCAATTCAATACTCACAATACATTTGATACTTTCGTCATTGGACCTGGCAATAGATTTCCACATGCAGCAAGTCTTGCAGTTGCTGAAGCACCAGCACAAGCATACAACCCTCTATTTATATATGGTGGCGTTGGTCTTGGTAAGACACATCTTATGCATGCGATCGGTCATCATGTTCTTAGCAATCAACCAAATGCTAAAGTACTATATACTTCAAGTGAAAAATTCACAAATGACTTCATCAAATCAATTCGTAACAATGAACCTGAAGCCTTTAGAGAGAAGTATAGAAACATCGACGTGTTACTGATTGATGACATTCAATTTATTCAGAATAAAGAACAAACGCAAGAAGAGTTCTTCCATACATTTAATGAATTACATCAAAATAAGAAGCAAATTGTCATTTCAAGTGACCGTCCACCTAAAGAAATTGCAAAATTAGAAGACCGTTTACGTTCTCGTTTCGAATGGGGATTAATCGTTGATATTACTCCTCCTGACTATGAAACGCGTATGGCGATTCTTCAGAAAAAAATCGAAGAAGAGAATTTAGAAATTCCTGCTGAAGCTTTAAATTATATTGCTAATCAAATTCAATCAAACATCCGTGAATTAGAAGGCGCACTCACACGTTTGCTTGCCTATTCTAAACTTCAAGGCAGACCTATTACGACTGAATTAGCAGCAGAAGCGCTCAAAGATATTATTCAAGTTCCTAAATCTAAAAAAATTACGATCCGAGATATTCAAAAAGTCGTTGGACATTACTACAACGTTCGCATCGAAGATTTCAGCGCAAAAAAACGTACAAAATCAATTGCTTATCCACGTCAAATTGCGATGTATTTATCAAGAGAACTTACTGATTTTTCATTACCTAAGATTGGTGAAGAATTCGGTGGTCGAGATCATACGACAGTGATTCATGCGCACGAAAAAATCGCTAAAGATATTAAAGCCGATACAATTTTTAAACAAGAAGTTGAAGATTTGGAAAAAGAAATTCGCAATCAATAAAATTAAAGTTGAAAACTGTTATACAACAGATTATGAAATGATAAAGTGGGAAATAAAAAATAGTGACAAGTTATTATGGTATAAGAAACATTGATTAATGATAAACGTCATAAACATTTTATTCGTAATTGTGGATAATGTTTAAAAGTAATACACAACATCAACAGTTTATCCACATGTGTATAACTTTGGCACATAAGGATTTTCTTAACATATCCACTAATCCACAAGCCCTACTACTATTACTATGAATTTAAAACCTATATAATTATATATAAACGACTGGAAGGAGTTTAAATTAATGATGGAATTCACAATTAGAAGAGATTATTTTATTAATCAATTAAATGACACATTAAAAGCCATCTCACCAAGAACAACATTACCAATTTTAACGGGTATCAAAATCGATGCTAAAGATAACGAAGTCATTCTAACTGGTTCAGATTCTGAGATATCTATTGAAATTACAATCCCTAAACAAGTAGATGGTGAGGATATTGTCACTATTTCTGAAACAGGTTCAGTTGTACTTCCTGGTCGTTTCTTCGTAGATATTATTAAAAAACTACCAGGTAAAGATGTTAAATTATCAACAAATGAACAATTTCAAACACTAATTACTTCAGGACATTCTGAATTTAACTTAAGTGGTTTAGATCCTGATCAATATCCATTATTACCTCAAGTATCACGTGATGATGCAATCCAATTATCAGTAAAAGTATTAAAAAATATCATTGCACAAACAAATTTCGCAGTGTCCACCTCAGAAACACGCCCAGTACTTACTGGTGTTAACTGGCTTATACAAGATGATGAATTAATATGCACTGCGACCGATTCACACCGCTTGGCTGTAAGAAAGTTGAAATTAGAAGATGACTCTGAAAATAAAAATGTCATCATTCCAGGTAAAGCTTTATCAGAATTAAATAAAATTATGAGTGATAGCGATGAAGAGATTGATATTTTCTTTGCTTCAAATCAAGTTTTATTTAAAGTTGGAAATGTAAACTTTATTTCTCGCTTATTAGAAGGACATTATCCTGATACAACACGTTTATTCCCTGAGAATTACGAAATTAAATTAGGCTTAGACAACGGTGAATTCTATCACGCAATCGATCGTGCTTCTTTATTGGCACGAGAAGGTGGTAACAACGTTATTAAATTAAGTACAGGTAATGATGTTGTAGAATTATCATCTACATCACCTGAGATTGGTACTGTAAAAGAAGAAGTTACAGCAACGGATGTAGAGGGTGGCAACTTGAAGATTTCTTTCAACTCTCGTTATATGATGGATGCGCTAAAAGCGATTGATAATGATGAAGTTGAAGTTGAATTCTTTGGTACGATGAAACCATTCATCCTCAAACCAAAAGAAGATGATTCTGTCACACAATTAATTTTACCAATTAGAACGTATTAGTTTTAAAAGCTATTAATTTGGAGTTACGACGAATTCAAAAGGAATTCTGTCCTAACTCCTTTTTTTATTTAATTTAAGCTCATTCAGCCTTTAATATAGACACAAAAGTTATTCACTAGTGGGATAAACTCTAAATAATATATCATCAAGCTAAAATGGCCCTTAAAATTAAAAATCAGGCTATTCTCTATACAACCTCATTTGTAATCTTCAATTTTCTTTAAAAAAGCCGCTTCAAATTGAAAAATATAATTAATTTTCCTACTAAAATTAAATATGTAAAAAGATATTCTGAAGTAAACGGTTTCACATTCCATTTTAAATGAAATTTAAACCTAAAAAAGGTATAATATATTAATGACACATAAAGAAACGGAGTGATTATTTTGGTTCAAGAAGTAGTAGTTGAGGGCGATATTACGTTAGGCCAATTTCTTAAAACGGAAGGCATTATTGAATCAGGTGGACAAGCTAAATGGTTCTTACAAGATGTTGAAGTTCTAATTAATGGCGAGCGCGAAACACGTCGTGGTAAAAAACTAGCTAACCAAGATCGAATTGATTTCCCAGATATCCCTGAAATTGATTCTGTAATCATTATTCATCAAGGTGAACAATGAAACTTAAAACACTCCAATTAGAAAATTATCGTAACTATGAAGAAGTTACGCTCGAATGTCATCCTGATGTGAATATTCTGATCGGAGAAAATGCACAAGGGAAGACGAATTTGCTTGAATCAATTTACACATTGGCTTTAGCCAAAAGTCATCGTACATCGAATGATAAGGAGCTTATACGGTTTAACTCAGAGTATGCTAAAATAGAGGGTGTACTAAATTATAGACATGGAACGATGCCACTAACGATGTTTATAACTAAAAAAGGTAAACAAGTAAAAGTGAACCACTTAGAACAAAGTCGACTAACTCAGTATGTTGGACATCTTAACGTGGTTCTTTTTGCGCCAGAAGATTTAAATATTGTTAAAGGATCCCCTCAGATACGAAGACGCTTTATTGATATGGAATTAGGTCAGATATCTGCAGTATATTTAAATGATTTGGCTCAATACCAACGTATTCTCAAACAGAAGAATAATTACTTAAAGCAACTGCAATTGGGCCAGAAGCAAGACACTACAATGTTAGAAGTCTTAAACCAACAATTTGCACAATATGCTTTAAATGTAACGTTGAGACGAGAGCATTTCATCAAAGAATTAGAATCATTGGCTAAACCGATTCATGCAGGTATCACGAATGAGAGAGAAACGTTGTCATTAACTTATTTACCAAGTATTAAACTCAGTGATATGAGCAAAGGTGAACAGACGTTATTGGACGAAGTGATTACGCTATTGAATGACAATATTAAGCGAGAAATGGATAGAGGCGTCTGTTTATTTGGACCACATAGAGATGATTTAGGCTTTAATGTAAATGATATGGATGCACAAACATATGGATCTCAAGGGCAACAACGTACGACTGCATTATCCATTAAATTAGCAGAAATAGAGTTAATGAATATTGAAGTTGGAGAATATCCAGTCTTATTATTGGATGATGTGTTAAGCGAATTAGATGATTCTCGACAAACACATCTATTAAGCACGATTCAACATAAAGTACAAACCTTTGTAACAACAACATCTGTAGACGGCATAGATCATGAAATTATGAATAATGCTAAGCTTTATCGAATCAATCAAGGTGAAATTATAAAGTAATAGAAAGTGATGGTGAATACATTGTCAGATGTAAACAACACAGATAACTATGGTGCTGGACAGATACAGGTATTAGAAGGGTTAGAAGCCGTTCGTAAAAGACCTGGTATGTATATAGGGTCAACTTCAGAAAGAGGTTTGCACCACTTAGTATGGGAAATCGTGGATAACAGTATCGACGAGGCACTTGCTGGTTATGCAAATCAAATCGAAGTTATTATTGAAAAAGACAATTGGATTAAAGTAACTGACAATGGTCGAGGCATTCCTGTTGATATTCAAGAAAAAATGGGGCGTCCAGCAGTTGAAGTTATCTTAACTGTACTGCATGCTGGTGGTAAATTTGGCGGTGGCGGTTATAAAGTATCTGGTGGTCTACATGGTGTAGGTTCTTCAGTTGTTAACGCATTGTCTGAAGATTTAGAGGTATACGTTCATCGTAACGATACTATCTATCATCAAGCATATAAAAAAGGTGTACCTCAATTTGATCTTAAAGAAGTAGGTAGCACTGGTAAAACAGGTACAGTCATTCGCTTTAAAGCAGATAGTGAGATATTCACTGAAACAACTGTTTATAACTATGAAACGCTACAAAAGCGTATTAGAGAGCTTGCATTCTTGAACAAAGGTATTTCAATCACTTTAAGAGATGAGCGTGAAGATGTAGAGCAACGCGAAGATACATATCACTATGAAGGCGGTATTAAATCTTACGTTGAACTATTAAACGAAAATAAAGAGCCTATTCATGAAGAACCTATTTATATTCATCAAACTAAAGATGATGTAGAAATAGAAATTGCTATGCAATATAACAGCGGTTATGCAACAAACTTATTATCTTATGCGAATAATATTCATACTTATGAAGGTGGTACGCATGAAGATGGTTTCAAACGTGCCTTAACGCGTATATTAAATAGCTATGGAACACAAAGTAAGATTATTAAAGACGATAAAGAAAGATTGTCTGGTGAAGATACACGTGAAGGTTTAACAGCCGTCGTATCAATTAAACACGGTGATCCTCAATTCGAAGGACAAACTAAAACGAAATTAGGTAACTCTGAAGTACGTCAAATTGTTGATAGATTGTTTGCCGAGCATTTTGAACGTTTCTTATATGAACATCCAAATGTTGCACGCATCGTTGTGGAAAAAGGAATTATGGCATCACGTGCACGTGTCGCAGCAAAGAAAGCACGTGAAGTGACACGTCGTAAATCAGCTTTAGAAATTTCAAGCTTACCAGGTAAACTTGCAGACTGTTCAAGTAAGAAACCTGAAGAAAGTGAAATCTTCCTAGTAGAGGGTGACTCTGCCGGGGGGTCTACAAAAGAAGGTCGTGACTCTAAAACACAAGCTATCTTGCCATTAAGAGGTAAAATCTTAAACGTTGAAAAAGCACGTTTAGACCGTATTCTTAACAATAATGAAATACGTCAAATGATTACAGCCTTTGGTACTGGTATTGGTGGCGAGTTCGATATCTCTAAAGCACGTTATCATAAAATTGTAATCATGACAGATGCTGATGTGGATGGCGCGCATATTAGAACTTTATTACTAACGTTTTTCTATCGTTTCATGAGACCACTAATCGAAGCGGGATATGTGTATATTGCACAACCGCCATTGTATAAATTAGCACAAGGCAAACAAAAATATTATGTATTTAATGATCGTGAACTTGATAAATTGAAATCAGAATTAAGCCCTACACCTAAATGGCAAATATCACGTTATAAAGGTTTAGGAGAAATGAATGCGGATCAATTATGGGAAACGACTATGAATCCTGAAAACCGTATGATGTTACAAGTTAAATTAGAAGATGCGATTGAAGCGGACCAAACATTTGAAATGTTAATGGGTGATGTAGTTGAAAATCGTAGACAATTTATCGAAGACAATGCAGTATATGCGAACCTAGATTTCTAAGTTAACGTCTAGTATTGAAAATCTTGAAGACTGTATAGCATAATGGCTTGCAGTCTTGCTATTTTAAGTGAATTGATTATAGAAGGAGGATATCTTGATGGCTTACTTACCTCAATCAAGAATAAATGAACGAAATATAACCAGCGAGATGCGCGAATCATTCTTAGACTATGCAATGAGCGTTATCGTTTCACGTGCGTTACCTGATGTACGTGATGGTTTAAAACCTGTACACCGTCGTATCTTATATGGCTTAAATGAACAAGGTATGACCCCTGATAAACCATATAAAAAATCAGCACGTATCGTTGGGGATGTAATGGGTAAATATCACCCTCACGGAGACTCATCAATCTATGATGCCATGGTCAGAATGGCACAAACATTCAGTTATCGTTATCCACTTGTCGATGGTCAAGGTAACTTTGGTTCAATGGACGGCGATGGTGCCGCTGCCATGCGTTATACTGAAGCGAAGATGACTAAGATTACGTTAGAATTACTGCGTGATATTAACAAAGATACAATCGATTTTCTAGATAACTATGATGGTACTGAAAGAGAGCCGGAAGTCTTACCTTCTCGTTTCCCTAACTTATTAGTTAATGGTGCATCAGGTATCGCTGTAGGTATGGCAACAAATATTCCTCCTCACAATTTAACCGAAGTCATCAACGGTGTTTTACATTTAAGTAAGAATCCAGATGTAACGATTGCAGAACTTATGGAAGATATTCAAGGCCCTGATTTTCCAACAGCTGGTTTAATTCTAGGGAAAAGTGGCATCCGACGTGCTTATGAAACAGGTCGAGGATCAATTCAAATGCGTGCACGTGCGGAAATTGAAGAACGTGGTGGCGGTCGCCAACGTATCGTAGTGACTCAAATCCCGTATCAAGTTAATAAAGCGCGTATGATTGAGAAGATTGCAGAACTTGTTCGTGAAAAGAAAATTGAAGGTATTACTGATTTACGTGATGAAACAAGTTTACGTACTGGAGTTAGAGTAGTAATCGATGTTCGTAAAGATGCAAATGCCAATGTTATTTTAAACAATTTATATAAACAGACGCCATTACAAACTTCATTTGGTGTTAATATGATTGCACTTGTTAATGGACGTCCAAAATTAATCAATTTAAAACAAGCTTTAGTTGAATATTTAGAACATCAAAAGACAGTTGTACGTCGTCGTACTGAATACAACTTGAAAAAAGCGAAAGACCGAGCACATATCTTAGAAGGTTTACGTATAGCGTTAGATCATATCGATGAGATTATTACGACAATTCGTGAATCAGAAACAGATAAAGTCGCTATGGAAACATTGCAAGAGCGTTTTAAATTGTCTGAACGTCAAGCGCAAGCTATTTTAGATATGCGTTTGAGACGTTTAACTGGTTTAGAACGAGATAAAATTGAAAATGAATACAACGAATTACTCGGTTATATTTCTGAACTTGAAGAAATCTTAGCCGATGACGAAGTTTTACTTCAATTAGTTCGTGATGAGTTAACTGATATTAAAGAACGTTTTGGTGACGAACGTCGTACAGAAATTCAATTAGGTGGCTTAGATGATTTAGAAGATGAAGATTTAATTCCTGAAGAACAAATCGTCATCACATTGAGCCATAATAACTATATTAAACGTTTACCAGTTTCAACGTATCGTTCACAACACCGTGGCGGACGCGGCGTTCAAGGTATGAATACATTGGAAGAAGATTTCGTAAGCCAACTTGTAACGTTAAGTACACATGACCACGTTCTATTCTTCACGAATAAAGGCCGTGTTTATAAACTTAAAGGATACGAAGTTCCAGAATTATCTCGCCAATCTAAAGGTATTCCAGTCATTAATGCGATTGAATTAGATAATGATGAAACAATCAGTACGATGATTGCTGTTAGAAACCTTGAAGATGAAGATAGTTACTTAGTATTTGCAACTAAAAATGGTATTGTGAAACGTTCTGCTTTAAGCAATTTCTCACATATCAATAAGAACGGTAAGATTGCGATTGGATTCAAAGAAGACGATGAATTAATTGCAGTACGTCTTACAGATGGTAATCAAGATATCTTGATTGGAACATCCCATGCTTCATTAATTAGATTTGCAGAAACAAGTTTACGTCCATTAGGTCGTACTGCTGCAGGTGTAAGAGGTATCTCATTACGTGAAGATGATGTCGTTGTAGGTCTAGATGTTGCACATGCCGATAGCGAAGATGAAGTGCTAGTCGTTACTGAAAATGGTTATGGTAAACGTACGCCAGTGAGTGAATATCGCTTATCAAATCGTGGTGGTAAAGGTATCAAGACTGCGAAGATTACTGAACGTAATGGTAATATCGTTTGTATCACAACTGTTAATGGCGAAGAAGACTTAATGATTGTTACAAATAGTGGTGTTATCATTCGTTTAGAAGTAGAAGATATTTCTCAAAATGGTCGTGCAACTCAAGGTGTTCGCTTAATGAAATTAGGCGATGATCAATTTGTATCAACAGTTGCTAAAGTTATTGATAAAACAGAAGATGAAGATGCGACTGAGGCTGCTCAAACTGAAAATGGTGAATCAAATGCAGAAAGTACAGAAAGTCCTAGTGAAGAAGTAATTGATGATGATACACCAGGTAACGCACTTCATACTGAAGCGGACGAAGAGACTACAGTTTCATCTGATGAAGAGGCAACAGATGAACGTATTGAAGTTAGACAAGACTTCATGGATCGTGTAAATGAAGACATTGAAAATGCATCTAACAATGATGAAGATGACGAAAATTAAAGAATAGAAGGTTAATCAATAATAGAAAGTTACAACAATATTGATTCCTTCAACAAATAAGACTTCCCTAATACCAGGGAAGTCTTATTTTTATAGCTTATTTAGTTTTCTAATTCTTTCATAACGTATGGAATTTCACTAATTAAACGTGAAGGTGGTACGACATACATAGATTCAGATAATTTTTCTCCAATATAACTATGTGTATAAGTTGCGCTTGTTATCGCATCTCTAAAATCATCAAATTGTCCAACAAAGCTTGTAATCATACCAGCTAACGTATCTCCCATGCCACCAGTCGCCATTGCCGGTGTACCAATGGCAAGTCTATATTCTTTGTCTTTGAAGAATATTTCAGTGCCGTGTTTTTTCAGTACAACTGCAGCACCTAACTTATCTACAGCTTCTCTATTACGTTCATAAATTTGTTCTTCAATAGGGATACCACTCAAACGTTCCCATTCCTTTTGATGTGGCGTGAAGATAATACGGCAAGTTGGGATATCAGGTTTTAATTTACTAAATATCGTTATCGCATCACCATCAACAATTAAGTTTTGATGTGGCTGAATATTTTGTAGTAAAAATGTAATTGCGTTATTACCTTTGAAATCGACACCTAAGCCTGGTCCAATTAAAATACTATCAGTGTTCTCAATCATTTTAGTTAACATTTTAGTGTCGTTAATATCGATAACCATCGCTTCTGGGCAACGAGAATGAAGTGCAGCATGATTTGTAGGATGTGTAGCTACTGTAATTAATCCACTCCCACTATAAACACATGCACGCGCAGCCAACATGATTGCTCCCCCTAAATTGGCACTCCCACCTATAAGTAAAATCTTTCCATAGTCACCTTTATGTGTCTCTTCTTTTCTTTTCGGAATATTAACTGTTGTTAATGTTTCCATGAATTAAACCCTCCCTTGAAGACGTTTCGAACGTATAATACTAAATTGTAAAAATGTGATTATTGTCAATTCTATATATAACTCAAATTTTAAGTGACGATGAGATGCGTAGCGAAAGCATCAACAACTAACTCACCTGTTAAGTTTTAAATTTGAATGTTTGTTTATGACCTTTTTAAATACAATAGAAAATATTATACCTGTGAATGACTTTCGTCAACACTATTATGAAGATTATTTTGTAATGAATGATGGGAAGTGATTATGTTGGTTAATAGAGGATGTTTACGACTAGTATGAATATAATATTATTTACAATTTACTTGCTAATTATAAAGGAGTTTGCTATATTAAAAATAACTTAATAAGTTATTGTTCGTGGGACAAGTAACATAATCAATTAATTTCAGAGAGCTTGTGTTGAGTGTGAACAAGTAATTGATTGTTATGCGAATCTACCTACAATTGTGAACAACCGGTAATAACCGTTATTTTAAGGAAAGCGCAATTTGATACATATGTAGTGTTAAATTGTTAAATAGGGTGGCAACGCGTAGACCACGTCCCTTGTAAAGGGGATGTGGTCTTTTTTTATTGAAAATACGCATGTTATCCGAAATTAAATTTTTCAAAAATTGGGAAGGATGAGTATTACATGTTAGACATTAGACTATTCAGAGAACAAGCAGACACAGTTAAGAGCAAAATTGAACTACGTGGAGATGATCCTAAAGTAGTTGACGAAGTATTAGAATTAGATAATGAACGTCGTCAATTAATCGGTAAAACTGAAGAAATGAAAGCACGTCGTAACAAAGTAAGTGAAGAAATCGCTGAAAAGAAACGTAACAAAGAAAATGCAGACGACGTTATCAAAGAAATGCGTGAACTTGGTGACGAAATCAAAGAAAACGACGCTAAACTTAACGAAGTGGATAATAAAGTTAGAGATATCTTAATTCGTATCCCTAACCTAATTGCTGAAGATGTACCACAAGGGGATTCTGATGAAGAAAACGTTGAAGTTAAAAAATGGGGTACACCTCGTGAATTTGACTTTGAACCAAAAGCACACTGGGACTTAGTAGAAGAATTAAAAATGGCAGACTTTGAACGTGCTGCAAAAATTTCAGGTGCGCGTTTCGTATACTTAACTAAAGATGGTGCATTATTAGAACGTGCATTAATGAACTACATGCTTACTAAACATACAACGCAACACGGTTATACTGAAATGATGACACCTCAATTAGTTAATGCAGATACAATGTTTGGTACTGGTCAATTACCTAAATTTGAAGAAGATTTATTCAAAGTTGAAAAAGAAGGTTTATACACAATTCCAACTGCAGAAGTTCCATTAACAAACTTCTATAGAGATGAAATCATCCAACCAGGCGTATTACCAGAAAAATTCACTGCTCAAACAGCTTGTTTCCGTAGTGAAGCAGGATCAGCTGGTAGAGATACAAGAGGTTTAATCCGTTTACACCAGTTCGACAAAGTTGAAATGGTTCGTATCGAAAAACCTGAAGATTCTTGGGACGCTTTAGAAGATATGACACAAAATGCTGAAGCAATTCTTGAAGAATTAGGTTTACCATATCGTCGTGTTATCTTATGTACTGGCGACATCGGTTTCAGTGCTAGTAAAACATACGACTTAGAAGTATGGTTACCAAGTTATGACAACTATAAAGAAATTAGTTCTTGCTCAAACTGTACTGATTTCCAAGCGCGTCGTGCTAACATCCGCTTTAAACGTGATGCCGCTTCTAAACCAGAATTAGCACATACTTTAAATGGTAGTGGACTTGCTGTAGGTCGTACATTTGCAGCTATCGTTGAAAACTATCAAAATGCAGATGGATCAATAACAATTCCAGAAGCATTAGTACCATTCATGGGTGGTAAAACTGAAATCCGTCCAGTAAACGACTAATTCATTAGTTATTAAGAAGTACAGATTAAAATAAATATGTTAAGGCTATATCGCAAATTCGCAGTAGCTACTAAACTGAGAAAATGCTCTTACCGAGCTTTTCTCAGTTTTTTTCGTCCTTACATATGAGATTCTAATATATTAAATTTAGTCCATTTCCTCTTAGTATATTTCTAATAATTAATTGCATAAAATTCCACTTTTTCTTAATAAAGGGATGAAGTAAAAAGGCTAATTTAGACTACCTTTCAAGAGATAAATCAACCGTTGTCGACAAAAACAGACACATTTAAAATCCTTTCAAATCAACACTTATAAGTAGTCATTCAGTCTAATGTCACACAACCCTGTGTCTAATGTTGTTGCCACTCTAGCATCCGTATATTAGACTAAAAATATTAGTATATTACTTTATAAAATTAATAAGAATAAAGGAGGTTACAAAGATGCCATCACACGTGACATTTAAACAGGGCGTTAAAGAATGTATACCTACTTTATTAGGCTACGTTGGAATTGGACTATCATTTGGAATAGTGGCGACTTCACAACACTTTAGTATCATCGAAATACTATTATTATGTTTGCTTGTGTATGCTGGTGCAGCACAATTTATTATATGTGCGCTTGTGGCTACTGGAACACCGATTTCTGCCATTGTCCTTACAACATTGATTGTCAATTCACGTTTCTTCCTACTTTCAATGACGTTAGCACCTAATTATAAAGATTATGGTATTTGGAATCGACTAGGCTTATCTTCAATTTTGACAGATGAAACCTTTGGCGTTGCAATCACGCCTCATTTAAAAGGGGAGAAGATAAACGATCGTTGGTTACATGGATTGAATCTAACTGCATATTCATTTTGGGCACTAGCAAGTATTGTTGGTGCGTTACTCGGTAAATACATATCTAATCCAGATATGTTAGGTCTCGATTTTGCGATTACCGCGATGTTTATCTTTTTAACAATGGCACAATTTGAATCAATCACTTCATCTAAACTTAAAATTTACATAGTACTTATCGTATTTGTCATCGTGATGATGCTCAGTTTAAGCTGGTTCATGCCGTCATACGTCGCAATTTTAATTGCATCTATGTTAGCAGCAACATTAGGGGTGGTGATGGATAAATGACAACATCTTGGTACATGTTTATATTAATCGTGTTGTGTGGACTTGTAACTTTAATTATTCGAGTAGTCCCATTCTTAATGATTTCACGTATTCAACTTTCAGAAACGGTAATTAAATGGTTATCGTTTATACCAATTACATTATTTACAGCACTTATCTTAGATGGCATTATCGAGCAACAAGAGGGCGTAGCAGGATATACACTCAATATCCCATTTGTTTTAGTAACAATTCCGACTGTTTTTGTTGCACTTTTTACACGAAGTCTTACGACAACAATATTAGTGGGTATTGTTCTTATAGCAGGTTTACGTTTCTTCTTTTAGAAAAGGCAGAACCCAACAACTAACAATTGAAATTGGTTATACAATTAGATAAAATAAAAGTCTAGAACGTAAATGGTACATTGATACTATTTTATAAATACGCAGTAAATGAATAGAGTTAAAAAACTTATTAAGAGAAGTGGAGGGACACGGCCCTGAGAAACTTCAGCAACCGGCGATGCATACGCACGGTGCTACTACCAACGAGATACTCGAATGATAAGTAATGGAGACAAATCGCCTCATACTTTAATAATAGAGTATAGGCGATTTTTTATTTAAAAGGAGGTAACCGCATGACCAATTACACAGTAGAAACATTAAATTTAGGACCCTTTACAACTGAATCAGGTGAAATGATTGATAATTTACAATTGCGTTATGAGCATGTAGGCTATGCTGGTCAACCGCTTGTTGTAGTGTGTCACGCACTTACTGGTAATCATCTAACATATGGCACAGATGACGAGCCTGGTTGGTGGCGTGAAATTATAGACGGTGGTTATATGCCGATTTATGATTATCAATTTCTAACGTTTAATGTTATTGGTAGTCCCTTCGGTTCAAGTTCTCCTTTAACTAATCCAAATTTTCCAAAGCATTTAACTTTGAGAGATATTGTAAAAGCTATTGAATTGGGCATACGCGCACTTGGCTTCGACAAGATTAATATTTTAATTGGTGGTAGTCTAGGTGGCATGCAAGTCATGGAGCTTCTATATAATCAACAATTTGAAGTGGATAAGGCGGTTATTCTAGCAGCAACTGATAAGACGTCGTCATATAGTCGTGCTTTCAATGAAATTGCACGAGAAGCGATTCATCTTGGTGGCAAAGAAGGTCTTAATATTGCACGACAATTAGGCTTTCTAACGTATCGTTCATCTAAAAGTTATGACCAACGCTTTTCACCAGATGAAGTGGTGAGTTATCAACGACATCAAGGTAATAAATTTAAAGAAACTTATGATTTGTCCTGTTATTTAACAATGCTAAATGTTTTAGATAGCCATAATGTTGATCGCGGACGTACGAATGTAGATGATGTTTATCAATCTCTAGATACTAAGGTCTTAACAATGGGATTTACGGATGATTTATTATATCCAGATGATCAAGTGAGGGCAGTAGGGGAGCGATTTAAATATCATCGTCATTTCTTTGTTCCAGACAATGTAGGTCATGATGGCTTTTTATTAAATTTTAATGATTGGGCACCTAACTTGTATCATTTTCTTAAAGTAACGAAATTTAAGCGAAAATAGACGAAGCGGGTAGGTCGCTATGGAAGTAAAAACACATTGTTACAGTCTTATGCTATACCTCAATCTTCACAATTTGTTTTAATTTTGCTTAGAGGTTAAAATAGAAGTTATAGTCAAAATAGTATAGGAGTGGCGAATGTGTTTTCAAAAGTACATCCTAAAGCAACAATTATAGGAACAATTGCACTTGTTATGGTTGCTTTAGTTACGTATGTATTACCAGTACTTGGATTAATTCTATGTTTATTCGCTACAATTCCAGGTATTATTTTATGGAATAAGTCTATTCCATCATTTGGAATTGGAGCTTTGATCACAGTTATTCTTACCACATTGTTGGGTAATACATTTGTATTAAGTGCCATGATTTTAGTTTTAATACTTAGCTTTATTATTGGCCAATTATTGAAAGAACGTGCCTCTAAAGAACGCATCTTATTTATAGCTACAACATATTTAAGTATATTTACTTTAGTCGCATTTATGTTATTACAAACGTTTAAAAAGATACCTAGCGCTACGACATTAATTAAGCCTTTTAAAGATACAATGCATAATGCTGTTGTAACATCAGGTGTTGAAGCAGATTATAAAACAATCTTAGAAGAAGGCTTCCGTCAAATGGCAGTTCAACTTCCAAGTTTTATTATCATTATGGTCTTTATTTTAGTCTTAATTAACTTAATTATTACATTTCCAATTCTTCGTAAATTTAAAGTAGCTACACCAATTTTTAAACCTTTATTTGCTTGGCAGCTTAACCGTTCATTACTATGGGTATATATGGTTGTTTTACTTTGTGTAATGTTCGCTACTGAACCAAGTACTTTCCAAAGTATCGTGTTAAATTTCGAAGTTGTGTTATCATTACTGATGTATATCCAAGGATTGAGTGTAATTCATTTCTTTGGTAAAGCAAAACGTATACCAAACGCTGTAACGATATTGCTGATGGTTGTGGGGACAATTATTACACCAGCAACACATATCATTGCATTACTTGGCGTACTTGATTTAGGAATTAATTTAAAACGAATGATTAAAAAATGACTTTAAAAAGTGAATAGAGGTGGAATAATGAACCGTCAATCCACTAAGAAGGCTCTACTGATACCATTTATTTTAATGGTACTCACTTCGATTGCACTTGTAGTTGTATGGTTTATCTTTAAACCATTAGTCGCTACAATTGCAGCAGCTATTTTAGTTGTGTTGATTATTATTAGCATCGTGTTAGTCAGACAAGCCTTATTGAAAATGGATAATTATGTGGATAACTTAAGTGGTCACATCTCGGCTGGAAGCAACAGAGCAATTAAACGATTACCTATTGGTATGGTCGTGCTTGATGCTGATGACCATATTGAATGGATTAACCAGTACATGTCTGAACACTTAGAAACGAATGTCATCTCAGAACCAGTCAATGAAGTTTTTCCGAATATTTTAAAGCAGCTTGAAAAGGTACAAGAAGTTGAAATCGAACATGGTCAATATCATTACCACGTTCGTCATTCAGAAGAAGAAAGTTGTTTATATTTCTTTGATATTACAGATGAAGTACAAACTAATGAGTTATATGAAGAATCAAAACCAATCATCGCAACGTTATTCTTAGATAACTACGATGAAATTACGCAAAATATGAACGACACGCAACGTTCTGAAATCAACTCAATGGTAACGAGAGTGATTAGTCGTTGGGCATCAGAATACAATATTTACTTTAAACGATATAATTCTGATCAGTTCGTAGCGTATTTAAATCAAAAAATATTAGCCGAAATCGAAGAATCTAACTTTGAAATCCTTAGCCAATTACGTGAAAAGAGTGTCGGTTATCGTGCTCAACTAACACTAAGTATCGGTGTCGGAGAAGGTACGGAGAACTTAATCGATCTTGGTGAATTATCACAATCTGGTCTAGATTTAGCATTAGGTCGTGGTGGTGACCAAGTAGCTATCAAGAATATGAACGGAAACGTGCGATTCTATGGCGGTAAGACTGACCCGATGGAAAAACGTACACGTGTAAGAGCGCGTGTTATTTCTCACGCATTAAAAGATATCTTAACTGAAGGCGATAAAGTTATCATTATGGGACATAAACGTCCTGACTTAGATGCTATAGGTGCGGCAATTGGGGTTTCAAGATTCGCATTAATGAATAATTTAGAAGCCTATGTTGTCTTAAACGAGGAAGATATTGATCCAACGTTACGCCGAGTGATGGATGAAATCGATAAGAAACCTGAGTTGAAAGAACGATTTGTTACATCAGACGAAGCATGGGATATGATGACATCTAAATCTACAATTGTCGTTGTGGATACGCATAAACCAGAAATGGTATTAGATGAGAACATTCTAAATAAAGCTAATCGTAAAGTCGTGATTGACCATCATAGACGAGGAGAAAGCTTTATTTCTAACCCATTATTAGTATATATGGAACCTTATGCAAGCTCGACTGCAGAACTTGTAACAGAGTTATTAGAATATCAACCAACTGAACAACGTTTAACACGTTTAGAATCTACTGTTATGTATGCAGGTATCATTGTTGATACACGTAACTTCACATTGCGTACAGGTTCTAGAACGTTTGACGCGGCAAGCTATTTACGTGCCCATGGTGCAGATACGATATTAACGCAACACTTCTTAAAAGATGACGTCGATACGTATATTAATCGTTCAGAACTTATTCGAACGGTTGAAGTTCAAGATAATGGCATTGCAATTGCACATGGTTCTAACGAAAAAATTTATCATCCTGTTACAGTTGCACAAGCTGCGGATGAGTTGTTAAGTTTAGAAGGTATAGAAGCTTCTTATGTAGTAGCTAAACGTGAAGATAACTTAATCGGTATATCAGCACGTTCATTAGGCTCTATTAATGTTCAATTAACGATGGAAGCCTTAGGTGGCGGTGGTCACTTAACTAATGCTGCAACACAATTGAAAGGATTATCAATTGAAGAAGCGATTGAACAATTACAACAAACAATTACAGAACAAATGAGTAGGAGTGAAGACGCATGAAAGTAATTTTCACACAAGATGTTAAAGGTAAAGGTAAAAAAGGCGAAATTAAAGATGTACCAGTAGGGTATGCAAATAACTTTTTAATTAAAAATAATTATGCTGTTGAAGCAACTCCAGGTAATTTGAAACAATTGGAACAACAAAATAAACGTGCTGAAGCGGATAGACAAAAGGAAATTGATGACGCTAAAGCCTTAAAATCAAAATTAGAAGAAATTGAAGTTGAAGTGAGTGCTAAAACTGGTGAAGGAGGCAAATTGTTTGGATCTGTAAGTACTAAACAAATTGCTGAAGCACTTAAAACACAACATGATATTAAAATTGATAAACGTAAAATGGATTTACCTCAAGGTATCCATGCATTAGGTTATACCAATGTACCTGTTAAATTAGACAAAGAAGTTGAAGGTACAATCCGTGTTCACACTGTAGAGAAGTAAGAAGCGGGTAAAGTAGTTCTTTGATTATAATCATTAGAACTACTTACTTAAGTGCTAAGCACTTAAGTTCATTAAAAACTGTGTATTTGAGCGTCATTCAACTACGCTACGTGAACTAATGACTAAAAATTTTCAAATAACAATGTTGCACTATGATTTGTGAAAATTAAGATGGATTTAGAGGTGTAATGATTAATGGATAATATGTATGAGCAAAAGCAAATGCCACATAATAATGAAGCTGAACAATCTGTCTTAGGTGCAATTATTTTAGATCCACAATTGATTAATTCGACTCAGGAAGTGCTCCTTCCTGAGTCCTTTTATAGAGGTGCCCACCAACACATCTTCAGAGCGATGATGAACTTAAATGAAGATGGTGATGAAATTGATGTCGTAACGTTAATGGATCAATTAACGAAAGAAGGTACATTAAGCGAGGCTGGTGGTCCTCAGTATTTAGCGGAACTCTCAAATAATGTACCTACGACACGTAACATTCAGTATTATACAAATATCGTCGCAAACCATGCATTAAAACGCAGATTAATTCAAACTGCGGATAGTATTGCCAACGATGGCTATGATAATGAACTTGAATTAGATGCGATATTAAGTGATGCCGAGCGACGTATTCTTGAATTATCCTCTAATCGTCAAAGTGATGGATTTAAGGATATTAGAGATGTATTAGGACAAGTTTATGAAACAGCTGAAGAGCTCGACCAAAATAGTGGTCAAACGCCAGGTATTCCTACGGGTTATCGTGATTTAGACCAAATGACAGCTGGATTTAACAGAAATGACTTAATTATCTTAGCTGCCCGTCCTTCAGTAGGTAAGACTGCCTTCGCTCTTAACATTGCTCAAAAGGTAGCGACACATGAAGGTAATTATACTGTCGGCATTTTCTCACTTGAGATGGGGGCAGACCAATTAGCAACACGTATGATTTGTAGTTCAGGTAATGTGGATTCCAATCGACTACGTACAGGTACGATGACAGAAGAAGACTGGAATCGATTTACAATAGCAGTCGGTAAATTATCACGTACCAAGATCTTCATTGATGATACACCTGGTATTCGAATTACAGACTTACGTTCTAAATGCCGTCGTTTAAAACAAGAACATGGTTTAGACATGATTGTGATTGACTATTTACAGTTAATTCAAGGTAGTGGTTCACGTGCTTCTGATAACAGACAGCAAGAAGTATCTGAAATTTCACGTACTTTAAAAGCGATTGCTCGTGAATTAGAATGTCCAGTTATTGCACTAAGTCAGTTATCTCGTGGCGTGGAACAACGTCAAGATAAACGACCAATGATGAGTGATATTCGTGAATCAGGTTCTATCGAGCAAGATGCGGATATCGTTGCCTTCTTATATCGTGATGATTATTATAATCGTGGTGAAGGCGAAGATGACGATGACGGTGGAAATTTCGAACCACAATCGAATGATGAAAATGGTGAAATTGAAATCATTATCGCTAAACAACGTAATGGTCCGACTGGTACTGTGAAGTTACACTTTATGAAACAATATAATAAATTTACAGACATTGATTATGCACATGCAGAAATGTCATAAAAAATATTTTGACGTACATTAAATTATATTATCTATTTAATGTACGGTTTTTGTTTTATTTTGGTGATAGAATTTGAGCGTAAGTATGTGTAATGGTTTTTTGGTAAATGAGTTTAAATCATTGTATTATCAAGGTTTTAACAGTTTTGTTAAATAAATTGAAGTTAGAGTGTAGAACTATTATACGCTAAAATTAATGTTCGATTTTTATTTGCATTATGAGGTTCGTATTGATAGAATACTTAATGGTTAATTGAGAAAACTTTGGAGGTGCTCACATGTCATCAATCGTAGTTGTTGGGACACAATGGGGAGACGAAGGTAAAGGTAAAATTACAGATTTCTTAGCGGAACAAGCAGATGTTATTGCACGTTTTTCAGGAGGTAATAACGCAGGTCATACGATTCAATTTGGTGGAGAAACTTATAAATTACATTTAGTGCCATCAGGTATATTTTATAAAGATAAACTTGCAGTTATAGGTAACGGTGTAGTTGTAGATCCGGTTGCATTATTAAAAGAATTAGACGGTTTAAATGAACGTGGTGTATCTACTTCAAACTTACGTATTTCTAACCGTGCGCAAGTCATTCTTCCATATCACTTAGCACAAGATGAATATGAAGAACGTCGTCGTGGTGATAATAAAATCGGTACTACTAAGAAAGGTATCGGACCAGCTTATGTGGATAAAGCACAACGTATTGGTATCCGTATGGCTGACTTATTAGAAAAAGAAACATTTGAAAGACGTTTAAAAGAAAACATTGAAGTTAAAAATGCATACTTCAAAGGCATGTTTAATGAAACTTGCCCACGTTTCGATGAAATCTTTGATGAATACTATGCTGCAGGTCAACGTTTGAAAGAGTTTGTTACAGATACTTCTAAAATCTTAGATGATGCATTTGTAGCTGAAGAAAAAGTTTTATTTGAAGGTGCACAAGGTGTTATGTTAGATATTGACCATGGTACATATCCTTTCGTAACTTCAAGTAACCCTGTTGCAGGTAATGTAACAGTTGGTACAGGTGTAGGCCCAACTTTCGTATCTAAAGTGATTGGTGTATGTAAAGCATATACATCTCGTGTAGGCGATGGTCCATTCCCTACAGAATTATTTGATGAAGATGGACATCATATTAGAGAAGTTGGTCGTGAATACGGTACAACAACAGGACGTCCACGTCGTGTAGGTTGGTTTGACTCAGTTGTATTACGTCACTCTCGTCGTGTTAGTGGTATTACTGACTTATCTATTAACTCTATCGACGTACTTACAGGTCTTGATACAGTGAAGATTTGTACTGCTTACGAATTAGATGGAGAAGAAATTACAGAATATCCTGCTAACTTAGATCAATTACGTCGTTGTAAACCAATTTTTGAAGAGTTACCAGGATGGGAAGAAGATATCACTGGTTGCCGTACATTAGAAGAATTACCAGATAATGCACGTAAATACTTAGAACGCATCTCTGAATTATGTAATGTACGTATTTCAATCTTCTCAGTAGGCCCAGACCGTGACCAAACAAACCTATTAGAACAATTGTGGTAAAAAAGGTGCGCAAGTGAGCGTTCAGGTTTTGAGCAGAATCGAAAAGTGAGCAAAACTGTTTCTCAAGTTTTGTCGAACTTTGAGTGTTTCTGCCGAAAAACCTGCTCACTGTAACCCCTCTATCATTCCAACAATATTAATAATTAGTGAGGCTGGGACAAAATAAAATGTCTCAGCCTACTTTATCATTTTGTCAGTAGCTGACTGATTTGAAAAATGCCCTTGAATCAAGCTTTTTTCAAACCTAGTCATCCTTGACGGGGTAACAACGAAATAAACTTTGAGAAAATTTTATTTCTGTCGCACCCCCGTTTTTTATAAAAATATAAGTGTAAAAAATCGATAAATATAGCATTTGTAACATTGAAACCATTGTTATTACAACGTTTATCCCAAAAATTAAGGAATTATAAAAAAATATTAAAATTATGTAAAAAATGTCTTGTATTCAAAATAAAGCCTGTGCTATAATCTATCTTGTGCTTAAGAACGGCTCCTTGGTCAAGCGGTTAAGACACCGCCCTTTCACGGCGGTAACACGGGTTCGAGTCCCGTAGGAGTCACCATTTTTTAGGTCTCGTAGTGTAGCGGTTAACACGCCTGCCTGTCACGCAGGAGATCGCGGGTTCGATTCCCGTCGAGACCGTATTGCTTATCCAAAAGGATAGGCATTTTTTTATGTCTTCATTTTACTTACTCATGTAAATCCACATTTTCAACTTTTTAGATATCCTTTTCAAAAAATCAAAAATATACTAAAAGCTAAATATCGTAATACATTCTTTAGCATTACAAAAGTATGACGTCGCAACAGAATCTTAATATTATTCTTATGTTTAAAATAGAAAGCTTGCTACTAAACCATTGAGTCGTATCATCATTCTGTAATAATGGGTTAAATGGGTGTCACTACGACTTTTGTCCCGTATTCAAAGGGTTCAACTTATTTGTAATATTAAATTAGAGTGGTAAACTTTAAACGAATATTATTCTATAATTTTAAATATGAAAATAGAATTACATGAATATTAATGGTAAATTATATAGTAGATTAATATGCGCTATAAACTTATTAAAAACGCATCAAATCACAGTTTAATCTTTACTAATTCATAAGAACGAATAATAAAATATAGAACTACAATTTGAGAAATGAGGTTTATAGATATGGCAAGAAAAGTTGTTGTTGTAGATGACGAAAAGCCAATTGCGGACATCTTAGAATTTAATTTGAAAAAAGAAGGATATGATGTTTACTGTGCCTATGATGGTAATGATGCAGTAGATTTAATCTACGAGGAAGAACCAGACATCGTATTATTAGATATCATGTTACCTGGTCGTGACGGTATGGAAGTGTGCCGTGAAGTACGTAAGAAATTCGAAATGCCGATTATTATGTTAACAGCGAAAGACTCTGAAATCGATAAAGTATTAGGTCTTGAACTTGGTGCGGATGATTATGTTACGAAACCGTTCAGCACACGTGAATTAATCGCACGTGTGAAAGCGAACTTACGTCGCCATTATTCACAACCAGCTCAAGAAGTAAGTGATACGACAAATGAAATTACAATTAAAGATATTGTCATTTACCCAGATGCTTACTCGATTAAAAAGCGTGGGGAAGATATTGAATTAACACACAGAGAATTTGAACTCTTCCACTACCTTTCTAAACATATGGGTCAAGTCATGACACGTGAACATTTACTACAAACAGTATGGGGTTATGATTACTTCGGTGACGTGCGTACAGTAGACGTAACGATTCGTCGTTTACGTGAGAAGATTGAAGATGATCCTTCACACCCTGAATATATTGTGACACGTAGAGGCGTTGGATACTTCCTCCAACAACATGATTAGGGGCTTGCGACTATGAAGTGGCTGAAACAGTTACAATCCCTTCACACCAAGCTTGTTATTGTTTATGTGTTATTGATTATTATCGGAATGCAGATCATCGGTCTGTATTTCACTAATAGTTTAGAAAAAGAACTGACAAATAACTTCATGAAGAATATTAAACAGTATGCGACACAGCTTGAAGTTAACATTGAGCGTATATACAGAGATGATCCCTCTAACGCTCAAAAAGAAGTTCAAAGTTTATTAAATGAGTATGCCAACCGTCAAGAAATTGAAGAAATTCGTTTTATTGATAAAGATCAAATTATCATGGCTACAGCGAAGATATCATCACATAATATGATTAATCAAAAGGTTAACGATAACTCCGTTCAAAAAGCCTTATCGCTAGGTGAATCAAATAGTCACAATGTTTTAAAAGACTATGGTAGCGGTAAAGAGCGAATTTGGATTTACAACTTACCCGTAAAGAATGGCAACGAGACGATTGGTAATATTTACATAGAATCGAATATTAATGATGTATATAATCAGTTGAATAATATTAACCAAATATTCATTATCGGTACTGCGATTTCCCTCTTCATTACCGTTATACTTGGTTTCTTTATCGCGAGGACGATTACAAGGCCGATTACTGACATGCGTAATCAGACGGTAGAGATGTCTAAAGGTAATTATACGCAACGCGTTAAGATATATGGTAATGACGAAATCGGTGAATTAGCTTTAGCCTTCAACAACTTGTCTAAGCGAGTTCAAGAGGCACAAGCGAATACTGAGAGTGAGAAACGTCGTTTAGACTCAGTTATCACGCATATGAGTGACGGTATTATCGCAACAGATCGACGTGGTCGAGTGCGTATCGTCAATGATATGGCGATAAAAATGTTAGGTATGTCTAAGGAAGACTTAATCGGTTATTACATGCTAAGTGTATTGAATTTAGAAGACGAATTCTCATTGGATGAAATTCAAGAGAATAACGATAGCTTCTTATTAGATATGAATGAAGATGAAGGCATCATCGCACGTGTGAATTTCAGTACGATTGTTCAAGAAACTGGATTTGTGACAGGTTACATCGCCGTATTACATGACGTTACAGAACAACAACAAGTTGAACGTGAACGTCGTGAATTCGTTGCGAACGTATCTCACGAATTACGTACGCCTTTAACATCGATGAACAGTTACATAGAGGCACTTGAAGAAGGTGCTTGGAAAGATGATAATTTAGCACCATCTTTCTTATCGGTAACACGTGAAGAGACAGAGCGAATGATTCGTCTTGTTAATGATCTACTACAATTATCGAAAATGGATAACGAATCTGAACAAATTACGAAGGAAATTGTCGACTTCAACATGTTCATTAATAAGATTATTAATCGTCATGAAATGGCCGCGAAAGACACGACGTTTGTACGTGAAATTCCTTCTGAAACCATCTTTACTGAAATTGATCCAGATAAGATGACACAAGTGTTTGATAACGTTATTACTAACGCGATGAAATATTCTCGTGGTGAAAAACGCGTCGAGTTCCACGTGAAACAAAACGCTTTATACAATCGTATGACGATTCGTATTAAAGACAATGGTATAGGTATCCCAATTAACAAAGTGGATAAAATCTTTGATCGTTTCTATCGTGTAGATAAAGCACGTACACGTAAAATGGGTGGTACAGGTTTAGGACTTGCCATTTCGAAAGAGATTGTAGAAGCGCATAATGGAAGAATTTGGGCGAATAGCGTTGAAGGACAAGGCACATCGATATTTATTACACTTCCATGTGAAGTTATAGACGACGGTGATTGGGATGAAGAGTAAAGAGCATATTAAATCCATTATTCTTTTCCTATTAGTTATGATGAGTGTTGTGCTTACATTTATGGTGTGGAATTTTTCACCAGATTTAAATAATATTGATAGCACAGATAGTAAAAAAAGCAATGCTAAGACGATTGGTAAGCCCATGTCTGCCAATATTGAGAATGTGATATCTCCGTATCAAATTGTAGAAGTTAAAGGCGATAAGGTTAAAGGGCTGGCACCATCTCGTGCTCAATTGTCTCAAGTAACAGGTACATTGAAGAATCATGAAGTCAGTAAAGTGGAACATATTCATCGAGATTATAATTTAAATATTCCCATGTTAAATGACCACTTTACTGTGCTAGATTTTACTTATGATATGCCACTAACGACATATTTAGGTCAAGTATTGAATTCATCAGCGAAGGTACCTAAAAACTTCAAATTTAATCGTATTATCGTAAGTCAAAATCCTAAAGAGAATTTAGAGTTGTATGCGATTAGTGAAGATCGTCATGAAGTAATGAAAGTAACATTGACTACGAAAGCTAATCATTTTATTAAAGTGATGGATCATTTGAATAAAGAAATGCAGAAATATTCAGAGGTAATCACAAATAAAGATACGATTGATAAATCAACGCATATATTTGCGCCAAATCGTCCGAAAGACATGCGTTCTTACCGTATGGTTTATGATACGATTCCAGTCGAAACGATGAATGCTATTCTATTTGAAGACTCAGTGATTATTCGAAGCGGTAAGAGTGGTTCAACAACGTACAATAATAACACTGGCGTAGCGAACTATAATGATGAAAGTAAGAAATATCATTATAAAAATTTATCTGAAGATGAATCTAGCTCAAGTGATATGGATTCAACGATTCCAAGTACATTTGAATATATAAATGGACATGGTGGATTCTTCAATGATGACTTCCGTCTTTTTAATACAGATAATTCATCGGGTGAATTAACGTACCAACTCTTCCTCAATGGGCACCCAACATTCAATGATCAGCAATTAAATGATATAGAGGTCACTTGGGGAGATAAAGGCATTTATGACTACAAACGTGCGCTATTGCGTTCTAGTGTACCTTTAGAAGGTAAAACGAAGTCACTTGATAGTGTTGAAAGTGTTCGATCTTCACTCGCAAATAATCATACGATTGATTTTGAAAAGGTAACGAATATGGTCATTGGTTATAAAGAAGATGATCAACCTGATAAAGATGATATAGAAGTGCAACGTAATAGTGAGTTTGTGCCAACATGGTATGTTCAATACGACGGCGATTGGTACACTTATGAGGATGGGAGGCTTGAATAAATGAATTGGAAACGAACGAAGACATTGTTTATTTTCGTGTTTATTCTAGTTAATATCCTACTCGTATTGATTTACGTGAATAAGGTGACGAAGTCTCAAATTAACGAATCTGAAAGTGATAATGAGGTTAAATTCCAGCAAGAAGAAATTAAAATTTCGAAGGATATTTTAAATAAAGATGTAAGTGGGACGAAGATGCAGATGATTACTGCTAAGTCTAAAGACTTCGAAAGTTATGCGAAGGGTAAGTCGTCATTAGAAGCGGAAGATTCTGGTAATACGTTAACAGGTGAGATTGATAGTACGGTTAATGTGAGTGATAGTAATTTAAGTGATTTAAAAGATTACATCATGAGTAATGTTTACAATGGTAAGATGTATCAACTTGGTGATGTTACATCTGATACTGTGACATATGAACAGGCTTATGAAGGTTATCCGTTGGTGAACAATAATAAAGCGCGTCTACGCTTTAATATCAATGATGGTAAAGCGACAAGTTATGAACAATCGGTAATGAATAATATTGAACCTGCGAAGAGTGATAATAATCCTAAGAAGCAAGTGATTACACCGCGTAAAGCAGTAGAAACGTTATACTTTAATCGTTACTTGAAATCAGGCGATGAAGTGATGGACGCAAGACTGGGATATTACTCGGTTGTGAGAGAAACGAATGTTCAATTATTGCAGGCGAACTGGGAAATTAAAGTGAAGCATAAAGGTAAAGAAGACGTGAAAACTTATTATGTTGAAGCGACATCATCAAATCCGAAAGTGATTGATAATTAGGGAGCAGGGTTGTAAAGAAATTCTTAGATGAATATTTACTCATTCTGTTGTGATGCTTGTCTAGGGGGCTGGGTCGAGGCCTCGGTCTCGACACTCATCCTACTCCCTCAGGCGTCACACAACGTCATTCGTAGTTCATTTTTAGAATTTCTTACATAAGCGCTAACGCACATATGTACATTAATAATCAACATAAGAGTCGCGCAACGTCATTCGTTTTCACTCATCAGTGCTACTTACTTAAATGTATAAGCTCTTAAATCTACAAATAACATGTTATTTATAGTGTTGGGCAACATCGCTACGTAATAATCTTCAGACTTCTTCAATAAAATTTAATACACTGTTTCAATAATTAATAAATAAATAAGCTTCTCCTTCCTCTTCTCTTATTTAAGAGAAGGAGTGGTTTAGAGTGTGGGAAGTATAATAAGTGTGTGAGTCTACTAGTGTCTCATGCACTTATTTTATTTATCTATGTTAGTGTTGTACATAAACATGGAATTGGAACTTTAATTTTTGTATTGGTATAGTATAATATAAAGGTATTTTATAGGACTGGATTGTTTCGAATGATGTGGATTGTTCGAAACTTCATTTTTTTAATTATAGAGTGCAAAATATAAGGAATTAGACTGAAGGCACTCTAAAATATAGAGTAAGTTGTCGGAAGTAGAAAGGATGAGTCGCTTGATACAAATGAGTGTATTGGCGAGTGGTAGTACGGGGAATGCCACTTATGTTGAAAGTGATAAGGGCAGTCTATTAGTAGATGTTGGACTCACTGGCAAGAAAATGGAAGATTTATTTAGCCAAATTGATAGAAATATAAAAGATTTAAACGGCATTCTAGTTACTCATGAACATAGTGATCATATTAAAGGATTAGGTGTGCTTGCGCGTAAGTATGGTTTGCCGATTTATGCGAATGAGAACACTTGGAAAGCAATTGAGAAGAAAGATAGTAAAATTCCAATGGATCAAAAATTCATATTCAATCCTTATGAAACAAAATCTATTGCAGGTTTTGATATTGAATCATTTAATGTATCTCATGATGCAATTGATCCACAGTTTTATATTTTCCACAATAACTATAAGAAATTTACGATGATTACAGATACAGGCTATGTGTCAGATAGAATGAAAGGTATGATTCAAGGCAGTGATGCCTTTATGTTTGAGAGTAATCATGATGTGGATATGTTACGCATGTGTCGTTATCCTTGGAAGACGAAGCAACGTATTTTAAGCGATATGGGACATGTGTCTAATGAAGATGCAGGACTAGCGATGACTGATGTCATTACAGGTAACACGAAGCGCATTTATCTTTCACATTTATCACAAGATAACAACATGAAAGATTTAGCACGTATGAGCGTTAGTCAGGTTCTAAATGAACACGATATAGATACTGAAAAAGAAGTGCTATTATGTGATACAGATAAAGCACAAGCTACACCGATATATACATTGTAATTATTTAGACGAACGACCTACTTACAAAATTAGTATTTGTAAGTAGGTTGTTTTTTATTTATTGAGTTAATTATCTAATAATTTGGACTATACATGATTATTCAAAAGTAACCTTATAATAACAAGATTTAACCTAAATCTGTGAATAAATATTTAAGACTTACATAAAGTTATCCCCAAAATTGAATGAAGTTATCCACTTTTGTGTATAATACACACAGAAATACTCACATTATTCACAGACTTATCCACATATATACAAGGATAGTCACATAAAATAGGGATATTTTTTAAAAATATAGCTTAATTCGTATACATTACTGTTATAATTAGAGGGAATTCTGTTAACAAGTTGATAACTTGTGGATAAGTAGGATAACTATTAACATCTATGGAGGATTTTATGAAGATAACAATCTTAGCTGTGGGTAAATTAAAAGAAAAATATTGGAAACAAGCTATATCAGAATATGAAAAAAGACTAGGTGCTTATTCCAAAATTGAAATTATTGAAGTACCCGATGAAAAAGCACCTGAAAACATGAGCGATAAAGAAATTGAACAAGTGAAAGAAAAAGAAGGACAACGAATACTAGCTAAAATCAAACCTCAAGCAACAGTCATTACTTTAGAAATTCAAGGAAAAATGTTGTCCTCAGAAGGATTGGCTGAGGAAATGCAACGACGCATGACACAAGGACAAAGTGATTTCGTCTTTGTCATTGGCGGATCAAATGGATTGCATGAAGACGTCTTAAAACGCAGCAACTACGCACTTTCATTCAGCAAAATGACTTTTCCACATCAAATGATGCGCGTCGTCTTAATAGAACAAGTATATAGAGCATTTAAGATCATGCGAGGCGAAGCATATCATAAGTGATGCGGTTTTTTCAGCCGCTTAGTAAAGGGATTTTGAACGTATCATACTGTATGAGGTTTTTAAAAAGAGTACTTATGTTTGCTTGAGAGCTATCATCGGTGATGCGATTTTTCGGCTTTTTGTAAAGGGATTCAGACCGTATCAGAACGTATGAGGCTTTTGAGAATTGCCGTTATATTTTATAAATTGTAAGGCCTTGTAGAGTAATTTTGGATAAATCATAATAAATATTTTGAAAGGTAAAGTTAGTTAATGAAGTGAAAAACAACATACATACTCTATTATTAATAAATAATTAATTGAAAATCTCATGCAATATTGATCGTTAAGTAGAAGATATTATTTATTATTTGGACTTCAAATTTTAATTGCTTGGTCTATTTATAATCAAATTAAATTTATAGTATATTACTTATAATAGTGAATTATAAATTGATGAAATAGATACAGAACAATTAGATAATTATGATATGTCTGATTTAAATCAAGAATCTATAGAAGGATATAGAAAACTTTTATTAAGGAATACTAATGATGAAAGATATGCGACTATGAACCAACTGGATCTAATGATAGAATTAGGAGCATACCGAAAAGATAGAAATTCGAAAGATAGGCAATAAAAATTTAAATGTATATAGTTTTAAAAAAAGTGATGATAAAATTAACAGATAATATTGGGAAGTCATTTAGTTTAAATGCTGATTTGACTAGACAGAATTAAGCAAATGATTTAAAAATGGTATTTCTTGAAGCGCTGATTAATACGTTAATGCTTGTATATTATGATACTAAGCAAAATATTAAAATAGTTAATTGTGAGGATTTTATTGAGTTTTATAAACTGGATAATATGAGATTAAATAAAGAAGTTTTTATTCATGAAGGACACTCAAAAGTTAGAATTAGTATATTATCGACATTTTTCAGAAGAATAGAGTACTCAGAAAAATCTAGTTTCGAATGGCCGAGGATATTATGATTTTTAATATATAAAATTTAACATATTATAAAACAATATTTGAAAATCTTAGTTTTCTAAAATAAAATTAATATATTAAAGGTCTAATTAGTAAGTTCAAAAAGTGATTATAGATTATTTCTATTAATTTATTTATGAAGGAGTAAAGTTTATGAATAATTATAAAGTCTTGGCTATTCGTCTAAATGACAAAAAAGTACTATATGAAAAAGGCGATAAAGACAAAAATGATTATGGATTGGGTAATGCTTTATTTTTAAATTATGTCTTAGATTTACTGAAATATAAAAAGATTAAGCTACAAGCAAGTGTGAAAATTAGTGAATATATTTCTAAAATTTCTATAAAAGATAAAGTATTTTTGGAAAAAGGGAAAGAAGTTACGATATATAAGTTATTACAATTAGTAATTAACCTTAATTGTAATGCAGCTGTTTTAGCTATCGCAGAATATCTAGATCCTACTAGAAATAATCCTTCTATTAAAGTGAAAATGAAGCGAGATGAGTACGGTTTAGAAAAGCAGGTTGCTATAAATATTAGTGGTAGAAAGATGAAAAATAAGCGTCAGTCTTATACGATTGAAGATCTTTTGAAGATTGGAAAAGAAATGTTTGGACAATTTGAAAAAGATTTTAAATTATATAATAATTCATTAGTTGATTATTGTGGGACTGTTTATGAAAATCCAAGTTTCATAGATACTGATGATCGTGTTGTATGCAACTACTTATTTGGGTCTCGTGATAATAGTGGGATTGTCTTAACTAATATTAAAAATGAGAGAGTTTTATTGGCAATAATGGATGCAGATAACGCGTTTCATAGAGATTTCTTATTGAAAGAAGCAATGGACGAAATACAATTCAATATAAAAGTGCCGAAATTAGAAGTTGAAACATTTATTGGAGAAAAAGAGATTAATTTTTTAGGCGATACATACTTTGGAGAATTTTATACAAAACGTCGACAAAAACGCAATCAAGATGATGCATTAATGCGTTATGGTTATGATCATTCATTGAAGAAATTAAAGACACACTTTGATTCCAATGGATATAACATTATCAATTTTGAAGCAGTATTTACAGAAGAAGGTACAGTTTCAAATTTAGAGGGTGCTAAACCATTTTTATTATGGGCAAATGAAGAAAAAACATTAAATGCATTAAAATCATTAAATTTAAATGCTGTTTCTTTAGGAAACAATCATGCGATGGATTTCGGGATTAATCATTTAAAACAGACCATTGAGGGCTTTAAAAATAACGATTTAAAAGTATTTGGTGCAGGTCTAAATTCTAAAGAAGCTTTAGCACCTATACATTTAAATATAAACAATAGAAATGTATATATTTATAATGGCTATTGGTATCGTAAAATTGCATATCGCAAATTTGATTTTTACGCTATAGGTAATAATGGAGGTGTGGCACCTTTATATTTAATAAATGAAGAAATTCGAAAAAAAAAACAAGAAGATCCTAATTGTTTTATAATTGTACAACCTCATTGGGGCGTTGATTTTAAACAAATTTTACCTTATCAAGTTGAAAATGCAGAACAATTGATTCATAGTGGCTGTGATTTAATACTTGGGCACGGTCCTCATACTATTCAAAAATTAAGAAGATATAACAACACAGTAATTGTTTATAGCATGGGAAATGGGATTTTTAATAGTAATGGAGAATTTGATAAACATCATGCATTACCATATGGTTTCTTAATTAAATTGAAGTTTCTTGAAAATGATGAAATTAAGCTTATATTAGTGCCATTCTACGCAAATAATCTGGATACTTTTTGGTGTCCAGATTATGTGAATGATGAACAATTTAAAAAAATTGTAGAATTTATTGCTAAAGATAAAGAATATATTGAAACAGACTGGAAAAATCGAGCATTTGAAATAAAAATTAAATAAGAGAGGAATTTGATTATGAAAGTAGGATTATTACGAGAAAAACATAAAAAGGGCGTGCTTGGTAGAACACTAACATATATAAGCAATTTTTATAATATAGACTTTTTTGTATTTACTTATGATGATGTTAATCTTGAAAATGAGACAATTGATGGTTTATTTTTTGAAGATGGACAATGGGTAAAAAAGCGTACAGAATTTCCAGATATAGTGGATAATGTACCGATGGATAAACGAAAATATCCTGAAATATTTAAAGCTTTAAGGAAGAAGGCTATATTTACAACACCAGGTTTAGGGTCTAAATCTGTTATTTTTAATAAGATGCAAGAAAGTAAAAGATTTGAAGATTTAATTATTCCAACTGATGAAGTATCTTCTTATGATGATTTACAAAATTATATACAAAAGTATAAAGAAATTGTATTAAAACCGACTCTTGGCAGTAGAGGTAGAAATATATGTTCTTTGAGTCAAAGAGATAAAAAAATTGGTTCTGTTGCAAAGTAAAAAATATAGCTAACCACTAATTTATCATGTCAGTGTTCGCTTAACTTGCTAGCATGATGCTAATTTCGTGGCATGGCGAAAATCCGTAGATCTGAAGAGACCTGCGGTTCTTTTTATATAGAGCGTAAATACATTCAATACCTTTTAAAGTATTCTTTGCTGTATTGATACTTTGATACCTTGTCTTTCTTACTTTAATATGACGGTGATCTTGCTCAATGAGATTATTCAGATATTTTGATGTACAATGACAGTCAGGTTTAAGTTTAAAAGCTTTAATTACTTTAGCCATTGCTACCTTCGTTGAAGGTGCCTGATC